>JBFJYB010000171.1:0-5831 GCA_041622835.1 Acidimicrobiales bacterium
AGGTTGTCGTCGACGAGATCGGCTTCGGCGAGTTCGAGCTGGTCGACGCCGACCTCACCTTCAGCGGCGACGGGTTCAACGGCACCATCGTCGCCAACATCTGCACCTTCGAGGGAGAAGGACGGCAGTTGGACGTGAGGGTCATCGACAGCTCCGGCCAGCGCAGCAACCCTGCGACCTTCGTGATCCCATAGGACAACGGCGTCTCGGGCCGGTCATGGCCGCGCCGTGGCACGGCAGCTAGGGTGCCGCGCCATGGCCGGCTCGGATCCACGGGAGCGGTACCAGCACCCCTACCCGTCGCCGGCACTCGAACGCGACCACCCGTTCCGCGAGCTCGAGATGGAGCGGCTGTCCGACGAGGAGATGCTGGCGCGTGCCGCCGCCCACTACGCCCACCTCGATCGACGGCGCAGCGTTCGGATGTTCAGCCACGACCCTGTGCCCCGGCGGCTCATCGAGCTGGCGATCCTGTCGGCATCGACGGCTCCGTCGGGCGCCCACAAGCAGCCGTGGACCTTCGTCGCCACCGCCGATCCCGCCGTCAAGGCCACGGTCCGGGCCGCCGCCGAGGAGGAGGAGCGGGTCAACTACCTCGAGAACCGGATGAACGCCGAATGGCAGGAGGCGCTGGGACCGATCGGCACCGACCACCACAAGGAGTTCCTCGAGATCGCACCGTGGCTGGTCGTGCTGTTCGAGCAGCGCTACGAGCTGCGCGCCGACGGCAGCCGGCGGAAGAACTACTACGTCAAGGAGAGCGTCGGCATCGCCGCCGGCCTGTTCATCGCCGCCCTCCACCACATGGGCCTGGCCACCCTCACGCACACCCCGTCACCCATGGCCTTCCTCAGCCGTACGTTCGAGCGGCCGCCGAACGAGCGGCCGTTCGCGCTGTTCCCGATCGGCCACCCGCTACCCGGGACCAAAGTGCCCGATCTCGTGCGCAAGCGCCTCGACCAGGTCGCCGTCTTCGTGGGCGGACCCGGCACAGCCTCGCCCTGGGCCTAGGCATCCTCGGCGCCATCGAGGCCAGCGAGCAGCTCGTCCGCTTCGTCGGCCCGATCGTCGGCGCGGAGCGCACGGGCGAGCAGGCGCGCGATCGGCACGTCGTCGGGATCGAGCCGGTGCGCCTCGCCGAGATGGCTCGCCGCCGCCACCGGGTCGGACTCCACGAGCGACCGGCCGACGCGCAGCTCGAGCCGTCGCAGCCGCGACGCCAAGCGCTCGTCGTCGGGCATGAGCCGGCGGGCTTCGCGCAGGTGGCCGACTGCGGCCTCGGGATCCGACCCGGCCAGCGTCACCCCCACCCGGTTCTCGGCCCGGCCCAGGACCGCTGCGACGGGCGCGCTCCCGGGAGCGAGGTCGCGTGCCTTCCGTGCACGGTCCAGCGCGGCCTCGGGGTCCGACCTCAACAGCAGCCTCGCCAGTCGCAGCTGCGACTCGGCCAGCCGCTTCCGCACCGAGGCGCCGACCGCGGCAAGATCGGGGTCGGCGAGCCCACCGACTGCGGCGGCGGGCGAGGCGACTTCGGAAGGGGCGGCTTCGGCTCCTGGCATCGACGGCAGAACCTAGTGCCCCCACCGGTCCCCGGCGCTCCCTGGCGCCCGCCCGGCGTGGCGCCTACCGTCGTGAGCGGACCGATGGCGCGGCCGGGGGGTCGGCGATGGGGAACGGATCCGTAGAGCAGACATCCACGCCGGGGGGCCTGCCCAGGTGGGTTTGGGGGCTCCTGGTCGTGATCGTGATCCTGATCGTGATCGTGATCGTGCTCGTGGTCGCGCTGGGAGGTGGCGACGACGACACCACCGCCGACGACTCGATCGAAGCGGCCGACGAGACCCCACCCGTCGACGAGCCCGAACCGAAGGCGCTCCCGGAACCGGAGCCGGAGCCCGTCGACGAGACGCCGCCCGAGCCCGCCGACGAGCCGGCCGAAGAGGCGGCGGACGAGGAAGAGACCGACGAGGAACCGCCCGTCGAAGAGCCGGTCGACGACCCGTTCGCCGACCCCGAGCTGGGTCTGGCCGGCATCCCGCTGTTCGACGTGCAGGACCCGGCCGGCGACAGCTTCGTCTGCGCCGACGGGACGCCGGCGGCCGGCGCGTCGGGGTCGGACGTCACCCGTCTGCTGGTGAGCCAGGACGGCGACATGCTCCACGCCGCAGTGCTGATGGACCAGTCGCCGCTGGAAACCGCCGGGGGGTTCAGCTCGTCGGCGCTGTTCCAGTTCATCCCGATCGTCGGCGACGCGGTCGCGACCGTCCGGGAGCTCCACGACGAGGTGCTGCGGGTCGGCCGGTTCGACAGCCAAGGCAACATCGTGCCCGACGGCGTCGAGACCTCGATCACCGAACGGGCGGTGCTGTTCTCGGTCCCGATCGACCCGAACGTCCCGATCGCGAAGGTCGGCGCCCAGGGGGTCAGCACGACCGAGGAGGGCCAGGAGCGCGAGTGCGACTTCACGAGGAGCGTCACCTCGATCGGCGAGGTCCTGGACCCCTCCGGTCGGCCGGTCGTCGGCGTCGTCGACCAGGACCGGGGGCTCTGGTACCTCGTCGATCCGGTCCTGGCCGACCTGACCGGCGACGCCGAGGTTCCCGGGCCCGGCCACCCGGACGCCACCGGGACGGCGCAGCTCACCTTCAACCAGTCCGACAACAGGATCTGCTTCGATTTCGATTTCCCGACCAGCCTCGGGACCGAGGTCACCGACGCCCACATCCACCGGGGCGGCCCACAGGTCGACGGTCCGGTCGTCGTCGACCTCGACTGGCCGACCAACGGCCCCGCCGGGTGCGTCGACGTCGACCCCAACCTGACCACCGCCATCATCCCCATCCCCGGGTTCTTCTACGTCAACGCCCACACCGCCGAGTTCCCGGCCGGCGCCGTGCGGGGACAGCTGGCGGGCGGGCCGCTGCCGCCGTTCTTCTACGGCGAACCCGGCGACGACCCGTTCCTCGGCGACTGGGACGGCGACGGCGTCGACACGCCGGGCCTCTACCGCCCGAGCGACGGCAAGGTGTACCTCAGGAACTCCAACACGCCGGGCATCGCCGACATCGAGTTCTTCTTCGGCGACCCCGGCGACGTCCCGATCGTCGGCGACTGGGACGGCGACGGCGACGACACCGTGAGCGTCTACCGCCCCTCGGAGGGCAGGTTCTTCGTCCACAATCAGCTCGGTTCGGGTGACCGGGGCCTGGGCGCGGCGGAGCTCGACTTCTTGTTCGGCGAACCCGGCGATGCCCTCTTCGCTGGCGACTTCGACGGCGATGGCGACGACTCCCTCGGTGCGTATCGCGACGGAACCTTCTTCTGGCGCAACGACCTGTCGGAGGGGCCCTTCGACAACGAAGGCCTGATGTTCGGCGATCCCTTCGACGACCCGCTGTGGGGCGATTGGGACGGCGACGGCTTGGAAACCCCCGGCGTCTACCGGCCGTCGAGAAGGACGATCTTCCTCCGGAACCTCCGTGAGCCCGGGATCGCCGACATGGAGATCTTCGCCGACGGTTTCGAGTCGGGCGACACCTCGGCGTGGAGCCGCTGACCGGGCTCGATCAGTCTGGCCGCAGGCCCAGCTCGATCCGCTGAGCCGTCGGGGTGGCGGCCAGCCCGCCCAGCCCGGTGCAGCGCAGCTCGCGGGCCATGCTCTGGCTGACCTGGCGGTGGGCGTCGAGCACCTCGTCGAGCGGGATCAGGTGGTCGTAGCCGGCCAGCGCCATGTTGGCGCAGCTCAACGCATTGGCGGCGCCTGACACGTTGCGACCGAGACAGGGAGCCTCCACCCGGTTGGCGACCGGGTCGCAGATCAGACCCAGAACGTTCTGGAGCGACTGGCTGGCGGCCGACAGCGACTGCTCGGCGGTTCCGCCGGCCAGCTCGACCAGGGCGGCCGCCGCCATGGCCGCGCCGGCACCGGTCTCGGCCTGGCAGCCGCCGACCTCGGCGGCGAAGCTCGATCGGTTGGTGACGAACACGCCGACGAGCCCGCCGGTGAGCAGAGCCCGCTCGGCGGCCTCCGCCGAAACCTCCAGCTCGTCGACGGCGGCCAGCAGCGTGCCCGGGAAGGTGGCGCACGAGCCGGCGGTGGGGGCGGCGACGATCACCTCCATGGCGCTCTTCGCCTCCATCAGCGCGGTCACGTACGCGATCATCCGGTTCAGCAGGCCGCCGTCGAGGAGGCGGCCGGCTTCGGCCATCTCGGCGAACCGCCCGCTCTGCCACCCGAGGATCCGGTCGTCGTACCGGGTGCCGGCCAGTCCGGTCTCGACCCCTCGCCGCATGATGTCGAGCATCCGGCGGGCGGTGGCCAGCACCTCGTCCTCGCCGATGCCGCCGCGGGCCCGCTCGTACTCGATCGCCCAGTCCGAGAGCGGCCGGGTGGACAGGGGCCCGGTCGGATCGCCGTCCGACGAGGCCTCCAGGTCGCCGGCGTGGCTGAACGGCACCGTCATCCCCCGCCGGGAGGGCACCGGCAGGACGCAGCGCAGGCGGCGAACCCGCTGGACCGACGGCAGCTCGCCGACGGCCGAAGAGTCCATCGCCTTCTGGCCCGAGACGACGACGAGATCGTCTCCGCTGGCTGCGACCTCGTCGTAGAGGCCGGTCGCCGCGAGCTCGGCGGCGAGGGCCTCGGCGTCGCCCACCGTCCACAGCAGCGTCACCGCGTAGTCACCGAAGAGCGAGACGCTGTGCCCGTCGATCTCGATGATCTCGATCATCCCGCCTCCGGTGGACAGGCCGATCAGCTCGTGCCGGTCTGCACCCCGCCAGAGGTGGAGGCGGTAGGTGTTGGGATGAGGATCGTCGAGCCGGCTCGTGCGGATCTCGACGTCGACACCGGCCTCGGCGACCGCGGTCGGGCTGCCCGGCAGGCGATCGTCGTCAGCCTCCCAGCCGAGCAGGCCGCCGAACAGCCCCATGTCGCTGCCCTGGCTCCGGTGGGTGGTGGCCAGGGACCCTTGCGTGTCGAGCTCGACGACCACGCGGTCGGGGGTGCCCTCGCACAGGTCGCGGCAGAGCAGGCCGATCCGGACCGCGGCGGCCGAATGGGAGCTGGACGGACCCCGCATGACGGGGCCGATCACGTCGTTGAAGATGCTCGCCAGCACCGGCTCAGGCGTGGACGTCGGGCACCCGGTCGGCCCATGGTGCGGCCGCCTCGAGCTGGCCCGCGACCCGCAGCAGCAGGTCCTCTCGTCCCTGGCGCGCCACGAGGTGCACGCCGATGGGCAGGCCGTCGGAGGACTGCTCGATCGGCAGTGAGATCGCCGGCTGGCCGGTCACGTTCTGGACCGGGGTGAACGCGGCGAAGTCGCCGGCCCGCAGGAGGCTGGCGAGGGCGTCGTCGTCGTCGGTCCTGATGGTCCCGAGCGGTACCGGGGGGCTGGCCAGCGTCGGCGTCACGAACAGGTCGAAGCCCGACGCGAACCACTCGTCGACGCTACGCGTGAACGCCCACATGGCAGCGCTGACGACGAAGGTGTCCAGCCCGCTGACGCCGCTGCCCATCTCGGCAAGCCCGCGGGTCAACGGCTCGCACTCGGCGGTGATGTCGCGACCGAGCAGGAGACTCCAGTTCATGACCTGGGCGTGGCACCCGAGGGTCCACATCCCGACGAACGGCTCGATCAGCGACTCGTCGGCGACCGCCGCGGGGTGATCGTCGACGACGTCGTGCCCGAGCCCGGTGAGCAGCTCGACGGTGCGGGACATGGCGGCGTCGACCTCGGGATCCGACGTGTCGGATCGCAGGTTGCGGGCCATGACGCCGATCCGCAGCCGCCCGGGATCGGCTCCGACCTCGGCCTGGTACGAGTCGG
>JBFJYB010000172.1:0-5826 GCA_041622835.1 Acidimicrobiales bacterium
ACGATGTCGTCGGCCCGCACCACGCCGATGAGATTCCGGTCTGCGTCGACCACCGCCAGCTGGTCGACGTCGGCCTGCTCCATGGCGGCCACCGCGTCTCGCAGGGTCCACGACGGCCCCGCCGCCGGAAGCTCGGTCCGCATCAGCTCGCCGACCGTCGTCGTGTCCCAGGCGTCACGATCGATGTCGCTGAGCTGCTCGAGCGAGCACATCCCCAGGTACCGTCCGGCGTCGACGACCGGCACCACCCGCTCGCGGCGGCCGAGCACGTGCACGTACACGAACTCGGCTGCGGTGGCGTCGGGGGGCGAGGTGAACACGTCGGTCGTCAACGCCGACGTGATGGGCAGCGTGAACCGGCGCTCGAGGTGGCCGAGCCTGACCGACTCCTGGTAGCCGGCGATCGACGTGGACCCGGCCACCAGCTGTGACACGGCCGCGGCGATGAGGGCCGGCACGACGTAGGACGCTCCGCCGCCGGTGGACTCGGCGACGAACATCACCGCGGCGATCGGGGCCCGGTAGCCGGCGCCGAGGAAGGCGGCCAGCCCGAGCGTCGGGTACAGGCTCGTGTCGGTGTGGTCGATCACCTCGCCCACGAAGCTGCCCATGATGACGCCCTGCACGGCCAGGGGGATGAACAGCCCGCCGGTGCCGCCGGCGCCGATCGTGGTGACCGTGGCGACGACCCGGAACGCGAACAGCGCGGCGATGAGCCCGAGGCTGCGGTCGGGTGCGGTCAGCCACTCGATGGCCCGGAAGCCGGGGCCGATGGTGACGGTCTCCTCGAAGAGGGCGTCGGACCCGATGGCGAGGGTCGCGAGGATCGCGCCCCCGACCGCGATCCTCCACAGCATCGGCAGCTCGAGAGCCATCTCCTTGCTGCGCCGTATGACGGCCGCGAAGCCGCGACCACCGAGGCCGGCGAGCACCCCCAGGACCGCACCGCCGGCGATGTCGGTCAGCCGCAGCTCGCGTTGCTCGCGGCCCAGGAAGGGCAGGACCGGGTCCGTGCCGACGATCACGGCGAAGACGGTGTAGCTGGCCGCGGCCGCCAGCAGCGACGGCAGCAGGGCACGGCGCGCCACGTCGTCGCGATACGGCGCCTCGAGGGCGAAGATCACGCCGGTGGCGGGGGCCTGGAAGATCGCCGCGATGCCGGCGGCCGCCCCCGCCGTCAGCAGCATCTTGCGCTCCTCCCGCCGGAAGTAGCGGTCGAGCCGGTCCTGGATGTTCTGACCGACCGACGAGCCGATGTAGACCGACGGGCCTTCGAGCCCGACGGCCCCTCCGAACCCGATGGTGCTCACACCGGCCAGGAACTTGGCGGGCAGGTGCCGGAGCGGGAGATTCGGCGTCGGCGCGTGATAGGCCCGCACGTACTCGTCGGACGTCGACGAGGTGGCACTGTCGCCCACCCACCTGAGGATGACGGCGGTCAGCGCCAGCCCGATGGTCGGAGCCAGCGCCTGCTGCCAGACCGGCCGCTCGACCAGCCGTTCGAGCACGACCTCGACCGTCAGCCGCTCGAAGCCGGCGACGATCACCCCGACGAGGGCGCCGACGACGAGCGACGCGGCAATCATCCGGGGCACGAGCCCCCGCTTGCGCAGCAGCGTGAGCGCCGAGGTGACCGACCGCGACGCCATGGCTACCGGCTCGGAACCGTCGCCGGGTGGGCGACCAGCTGGGACGCAGGACGGGCCTGGAGGTGCTCGACCAGATGGCGGTAGGGATGCTCGCCGACCAGCTCGACGATCTCGTCCCGCAGGGCCTCGTACACCGGTAGCTGCCCGCCGAAGGCCAGGTCGGTCTCGGTGCACCACCAGTGGAAGTCGCCGCCGCCGGCGCCCCAGTCGCGTCGGTCCCACTGGCGGAGAACCCGGGTGAGGTGGTCGTTGTCGTCGCGGCGTTCCTCGAGCCGCAGCGGCAGCTGCCAGCACACGTCGGGCTTCCATGCGATGGGCGACTGGCCTGCGGCGACGGCACCGAGATGCAGGGCACAGCCGGCGCCACCCTCGAAGCCTGGACGGTTCAGGAAGATGCAGGCGTCGTCGACGAGACGGGTCACCGGTGCGGACCCGTCGACCGTGAAGGCGTCGGCAACGTCGTCGGGCCGGTGCTGCCAGAGCTCCGCCGGCAAGCGCTCCGCCTGGCGCCCGACCCGCTCGCGGTCGTCGGTGCCGGTGAAGTGGGCGCCGTAGCTGCAGCAGCCCTCTCGAAGCTCGGGGGCGGGCTCGGTGCGCACCCCCGGGCAGTCACGGCTCCAGGCGCAGCTCCAGTTGCTCGCCAGGAAGGTCACGTCGAAGAGCCAGGTCACGTCATCGAGGACGAACGACACCCACTCGTGGAGGTCGGGAGCGGCAGCGGTGGACGCTCGGTCAGGTCGCATCGGCGGCCGGCACGCGTGAGGCGATCTCGTGCCAGAGCTCGCCCACGGTGAGCACGTTCTTCCAGAACTGCTCGAGCGCGAGCTGCTCGTTGGGCGCGTGGATGCGGTCGTGCAGCGTGCCGACCGAGAGATAGACCAGCGCCGGGTTCCGGAGGACCTGGCGGACCACCTCCGACGGTGCGCTCCCGCCGTGCCGGGTGAGCACCGGGTCCTCTCCCCAGCACCGCTTCAGAGCGCGGAGCACGGCGACGAAGGCCGGGTGGTCGGTCGACGCCGCCGACGGTGGCAACGACTGGCGGGTGAGAATGTCGAGCTCGACCCCCTCGGGGACCCGCGCCTCGGCGAAGGACCGGAACGCCGCCTCCACCTCCATCGGGTCCTGGTCGGGCACGAGGTGCAGGGCGAGGGTGGCGTGGGCGGCCGACGGAACGACCGTCTTCAGCGCGGTGGCCCGGTTGCCCGCGATCAGGCTCACGACGTCGCAGCTCGGGCGGGTCCCGAGCCGCTCGAGGACCGTGTATCCCCACTCGCCCTCGACCCGGCTGACGCCGGCGTCGCGCTGCCACTGCTCCTCGTCGAAGGGGATCGTGGCCAGCACCTGCCGGCCCAGGGGCGACAGCTCGCGCACGCGGTGGTAGAAGCCCGGGATCGCGACCTTGCCGTCGTCGCTGTGGAGATCGCCGATCAGGCGGACGAGCCAATGGATCGCGTTGGGGACCGTCCCGCCGAACTCGCCGGCGTGGAGGTCGGACACCCCGGTGCGGACGTCCATGTCGAACGCGAGCAGCCCTCGGAGGCCGGCAGGGACCGCAGGATGGCCGGCGAGGCCGGCGCTCGGGGCCGGCATCAGCACCACGTCGGCCCGCAGCCGCTCGCGCTCGGCCTCCAGCAGGGAGCGCAGGTTCGGGTTGGCGATCGTGTCCTCGGCGTGGATGAGGAACTTCACGTTCACCGGCAGCACATGCTCGGTGGCGAGCAGTCCGCGGGTCGCCTCGATGATCGAGAGCAACGGGCCCTTGGCGTCGGACACCCCGCGCCCGTGGCAGTGGCCGTCGACCACCTCGGGCTCGAACGGCGGCCGGTCCCACTGGTCGAGCGGGGCCGCAGGCTGGACGTCGTGGTGACCGAAGACCAACACGGTCGGCGCCCCGGCCGCACCGAGCCACTCGGCGTAGACGGCCGGGCGGCTGTCGGTGTCGAGCACGGTCGCCCGGCGCAGCCCTGCAGCATGGAGGTACTGGCTGCAGAGGTTGGCCGAGGCCAGCACCTGGTCGTCGTGGTCGTCGAAGGCCGAGATCGACGCGATCCGCACCCAGTCGCACAGGGCGGTGAGGATGCGATCACGTTCCTGATCGCACCAGTCGACGAGTCGGGGGGACCGGAGCACAGCGCTTCATGCTACGGGATCGGCAGCGCCTACGGGCCGCTCGATCGTAGGTACCAGGACCTCCTCGGTGGGGTGCGGGCTCGGCGACCGTCGATGGGCCAGAATCGTCGGATGGCCGGCGAGTTCGACGAGATCCGGGCGAGGTTGGAGGACATCGCCGAGGAGCTCGCCGATCTCGCCCTCGTCCGGCTTCGGGAATCGATCGACGCGGGCGGGACCGAGCTGCCGGTCGACGAGCGGCGCCTGACCCGCGCCCGGCGCGCGGTCGAGAAGGCGGTCAAGCTGCTCGAGGAGCCCGACCGCAGCGAGTGGCCCTGACGTGGGCCCGCCTCAGCCCAGCTCGTTGAGGCGGTCGACCAGCTCCCGGAGGCGTCCGTAGCTGCGCCGGTCGAACATCAGCGCCAGCCGGGGCAGGTCGGGTACGTCGTCGTCCTCGATCTCGGCCGGCGTCGCGTCGATCGCCTCGATCCGACCCTCCTCCCGCACGTCGGGGAACTCGTCGTTAAGCGACGCGATCTCGCTGGGGTCGAGCCCGTGGTGCAGCCGCAGCACGAGGCGCCGGCCGACGAAGCGCATGGAGTGATAGGTCCGGTAGAAGCCGCACAGCGTCTCGACCGCACTCTCGACGTCGCCGGTCAGGCGTACGAGGCTCAGGTCGGCCGCCGAGATGAGCCCGGCCCCGCCGAGCTCGCGTTCGACGAAGTGGATCCACGTGTCCCAGTACGACGAGCCGGGCGGATCGACGAGAGCGACCGGAGCGAGGTAGGTCCGTCCGGTCTGCATCAGGGTCAGCAGCTCGAAGGCCTCGTCCATGGTCCCGAAGCCTCCGGGGAACAGGGCGTAGCCGTGGGACTCCTTCATGAACATGAGCTTGCGGGTGAAGAAGTACTTGAAGTTGATGAGCTTCGGGTCGCCGGCGATCGGGCCCGCCGCCTCCGACTCGAACGGCAGCAGGATGTTGACGCCGAAGGAGTTCTCGGCGCCCGCCCCCTCGATGCCCGCGGTCATGATCCCGGGCCCGGCGCCGGTGATGGCCATCCAGCCCCGGTCGACCATGGCCGCGGCGAACTCACGGGCCGCGACGTACTCGAGCTGGTCGGGCTTGGTCCGGGCCGATCCGAAGATCGACACCTTGCGCACGTCGCGGTACGGCGCGAACACCTGGAACGAGTACCGCAGCTCCTTGAGGGCGGCGTTGACGAGCTTGAGCTCGCCGCGGTCGGCGCCTTCGAGACCCAGCCGGGCGGCCGACGCCATCATCTCGAAGAGGAGGTTGCGGTCAGGGTGGTCGCCGAGGCCGTCGACCGCGGCGGCGATGAGCTCATCGAGGTCGGGGCGGCCGGTTCGGTAGCGAGGGTGCTGGTTGGTCATCGGATCGTCGGGGCGGTCAGCCGGGGGTCGCGACAGGACGCCGGCGACGGCGGGGTCGAAGCGGCTCCGCGTCGTCGGGGACCCGACCGTAGAGCGTCGTGCGCTGGACCAGCTCGCGACCGAGCGGTTCGACGATCGCAGCGAGGTCGTCCCGGGTGACCTCCTGGCCGTGTGCGGCGCCAGCCGCACGCGAGATGTTCTCGTTGATCAGCGTCCCGCCGAGGTCGTTCACCCCGGCATCGAGAAGCTGGCTCACGCCCTCGAAGCCGATCTTGACCCACGACGCCTGGATGTTGTCGATCAGACCGCGGTACGCGATGCGAGCGACGGCATGCATGAGGAGCACCTCGCGGAACGTCGGGCCGCGGCGGGCCTTCCGCTGGAGGTAGATCGGCGCCGCCATGTGCACGAAGGGCAGGCCGACGAACTCGGTGAACCCGCCCGTCTCCTTCTGGAGATCTCGGGTCCTCACGAGGTGACGGGCCCAGTGCACCGGCCGCTCGACCGAACCGAACATGATGGTGATGTTCGATGCCAGGCCGATGCCGTGGGCGGTTCGGTGGGCGTCGAGCCACTGCTGCGAGTCGATCTTGTCGGGGCACAGGACGGCTCGGACGCCGTCGTCGAGGATCTCGGCGGCGGTGCCGGGCAACGAGCGAAGGCCGGCGTCCATCAT
>JBFJYB010000173.1:0-5790 GCA_041622835.1 Acidimicrobiales bacterium
CCTCGTCCGACGAGCGGTTCCCCGCCCTCGAGCGGGTGGTCGGTGTCGACCTCGGCGACGGCAAGGCCTACCCGTTCAGCGTCCTGACCGAGGAGGCCGCGGTCAACGACGAGGTCGACGGGACGCCGGTCGCGGTGTTCTGGGGCGGCTCCACGCTCGACGCGCTCGATCAGCCGCGGATCTCACAGAGCCAGGCGATCGGCACCGGGATCGCCTTCGACCGGCGGGTCGGCGACGAGGTGCTCACGTTCTCGAGCCTGGGCGAGGACCTGTTCTCCGACGTCGAGACCGGCTCGACCTGGAACCTGCTCGGCCAGGCCGTCGACGGCCCGCTCAGCGGCGAGCAGCTCGAGCTCGTGCCGCACCGCAACGAGTTCTGGTTCGCCTGGACCGGCTTCTTCCCCGACGCCCCCGTCTACCTGGGCGCGAGCTGACCGGCTGTGATCGTCGCTACCCGTCGGCGGTCAGCGGCACGCAGTCGTTGGCGCGGGCGTCGGGGCCGGCGTCGGGTCTCGGCACCGGCCGGTGAAGCACCGCCGCCGTCGGGGTGATGTGGAGCCGGTTGCCCTCGTCGAGCGGCTCGACCGTGGCCTCGCCGTCGAGGATCAGGCTGTAGCCGTCGGGCTCGGGCGGCGGCCACAGCACCGAGATCCCGGGCCGGGCCGTGGCGTTGGCTCCGGCACCCCTTCCCACCGAGCAGGTGATGACGCTGTCGACCAGGTCGACGGCCGCGTGGGTGACGTGGGGACGATGGTCGTCGCCGGTCGTCAGCACGAAGGCGGCGTCGCCGTACTCGGCGATCGACTCGCCCAGCCGGTCGAGGTCGACGCGAACGCTCATAGCGCCAGTGTACGAGGCCGGGGCAGGGGTCGGGGGCGCCGATCCTCCCAGTCAGCCGAAGTGGGTGCGGGGACGCTCGAGCCGCTCGCCGTCGACGACCAGGTCGACCTTCTCGTTGTAGAAGCAGACGAGTCCGGCGATCGGAGCCGACTCACGGACCGGCGCGTCGTAGCCCCACGCGATGTCGGCGTGGGTCTCGCCGCCGGCGGTCACCGACCAGTAGCGGGCCGTGCCCTTGTAGGGGCAGCGGGTGACGGTGGCGGTGGGAGTCAGCCGGTCGAGCCGGACGTCGGGCTTGGGCAGGTAGTAGCGCACCGGGAGACCGGTCTCGAACAGCAGGGTCGGGCTGGTCGACTCCGCGACCGTCTCGCCGCCGATCTCGACGCGCACGTGGCGGGAGCTCGGCAGGATGTCGACCCGGGTGTACGGGTCGCGGGGGTGCACGAACACCTCTTCGTCCTCCTCGAACCAGTGGTCCATGGCCTGCCAGTCGAAGGCGACGAGGTCGCGCAGCTCCTCGATCGGCGAGTCGGCGTAGCGGCGCGCCGCCGACTCCGCCACCCGGTCGCCGACCACGACGTCGTAGAGGTGAGCGGTCCCGCGGCTGGGTGAGCGGTCGGTCTGGCCGGTGTCCCGCAGGACCGATCCGGCCACGTCGCCGGCCGGCACGTAGTAGGCGGGGTAGTAGGGCCGCTCCCACACCAGCACCGGTCGGTGGGTGTCGGCCACCCACTCACCGCCGAGCATCGCCCGTACCCGCTTCTGGCCCGGCTCGACGCGGACCCGTCCTCGTGGTGTCGACATCGCTCTCTCCTCAGCCTCCGATCGGTGCTGTAGGACCGCAACCCGGCGTGGGGCCTCGATATGCCCTCCGGGTGCGAACTAGAGTTCCCCCGACTCTCGGGCGGAGAGGGGCCAGGAGAGGGGGAGGGTCAGGTGGGATGGAGGCGTGAGCCCGTTCGCGTCACCCGGACCGTGTTGTACTGGGCCGCACTCGTGGTCGGGCCGCTGGCCCTCGCAGGGATCGAGCTCTTCCACCCGGCCGGGTTCACCCACGATCCCGGGGCATTCCAGTACCTGACCAACCCCGACCTGTTCGACGGCGACTTCAACGCGCTCGCATATCCGGGGCCGGACTGGTGGTTCACACTGCACATGATCCAGACCCCGCTGGTAGTGCTGACGGCGGCCGGCATGCTGTTGCTCGTTGCCGGGCTGGCCACGTTGCCGGCGCTCGTCGCCCGGGTCGCGCTGCTCGTCTTCGCGGTCTACTACACCGCCCTCGACGCGATCGGCGGCGTCGGGCTCGGCCGCACCCTCATCGCCGCCAACGACGCCTGCCAACCGGTCCCGGCCGGCGACTGGGTCGAGTGCTCGCCAGGGAGCGCCTGGAGCACGGCGGACTACAACGCCGTCCGCGACTCCGTGAACGGCCTCTGGACCGACTCGTGGGTCGGCGGGGTCGGCTCGTTCGTGAGCCAGACGGGCTCGTGGGCCGCCTTCGCGTCGTTCGCCCTCGTGGCGATCGCGCTCGTCGAGAGCGGTCGATCCCGGCTCGCCCCCGCGGCGGTCATGGCCGTGTCCGGCTGGTACCTCCAGCTCTCGCACGCCGCATTCAACGGGCCGATCGCGTTCGGGCTGCTGGCGGTGGCCGGCACGTGGATGTGGTTCGGGCGTCCGGGCGACGAGGGCGCTCCCTCGCAGCGCTGGTTCCCCGAACCGGCGGCGGTCGCGAGGTAGTGCGCGCCGGCTAGCTTCGACGGCCGTGGAGTACTACGACCTCACCGAGCCGCCCGAGCGCGTGCTCGTCGTCGTCGCCCATCCCGACGACATCGACTTCGGCATCGCCGGCTCGATGGCCCGACTCAGCGACGCCGGCTCGACGGTCACCTATGCCCTCGTGACGTCGGGCGAGGCAGGGGCGCCCGAGGATCTGCCGCGGGCCGAGGTGGCGGCGCTGCGCCAGCAGGAGCAGAAGGCCGCCGCCGCCGAGGTGGGAGTCGACGACGTGCGCTTCCTCGGCCAGCCCGACGGGCGGCTCGCCCCGTCGCTCGAGCTGCGGCGGGAGATCAGCCGGGTGATCCGCGACGCCCGACCGACGCTGGTCATCGCCCAGTCACCCGATCGCCGGTGGGACCGGATCTACGCGTCGCACCCCGACCATCTCGCGGTCGCCGAGGCCACCATGGCCGCCGTGTACCCGGATGCCCGGAACCCCCACGCCCATCCCGAGCTGCTCGACGAGGGCTACGAGCCCCACGTCGTTCCCGAGGTCTGGGTCACCGGGCTCGAGCCCCTCGACGTGTTCATCGACATCACCGACGTGTTCGACCGCAAGGTCGCAGCGCTCGAGGCCCACCGCAGCCAGACGTCGGAGCGCTTCGACGTGCGCACGCTGCTCCACGACTGGGCGGCCAGCGTGACGCTCCAGAACGGGCTGCCGCCCGATCGCCTGACCGAGGCGTTCCGCCGGGTCTCCACCGCCTGATCGCCGGTCGGACCGAGGGCCGCGACCGCCGAACCGGCGAGATGTCCCCGGCAATGGGTCGAATGGCCCATCCCCGGGTTCGGTCCGAGCGAGGTACGAGCCGAAAACCGGGCCGGATGGCCGCTTTGGCTCTAACTCCGGCGCCCGAGGTGCCGATTGGTGATCTACCTCCCATCCGATCCCTCTCGGAGCTGCCTCCCCGTGCTCGACCTCAAGCCTCCGCCAGCACCCGCCGACGAGCAGGATCCGCTCACCGGACTGCTGAACCGCGCCGGGCTGACCGCACGGCTCAGCCACCACCTCGAGGGCGGCCAGCGGGGCGCGGTGGCGGTGTTCTTCATCGACGTCGACGACTTCTCGATGATCACGACGAGCTGGGGCCACCAGGCCGGCGACCACCTGCTCGTCGAGCTGAGCCAGCGGCTGTCCTCCCGGCTCGGACCCGACGACTGGTTCGGCCGCTTCCAGGGAGACCAGTTCGCCGCCATCGTCCCGGGAGTCGACACCGAGGACAAGGCGCGGGTGGTCGCCAAGCGCCTCCAGGATGCGCTCGTCGAGACGATCTACCTGTCGCACGCGTCGTTCTCGGTCCGGGCCAGCATCGGCATCACCGTGTCCACCAACCCGAGAGCCGATGCCGCCGGTCTGCTGCGTGACGCGGGCGGGGCCCTGCAGCAGGCCAAGCGGATCGGCAAGGGCCAGATCTCGTTCTACGACGAGGCGCTGCGGCGCGACCGCACCCGCCGGCTCGAGTTGGCCGCCGACCTGAGCGAGGCCATCGACGGGGGTCAGTTCGAGCTCGACTTCCAGGCCGTGCGAGACATGGGCACCCAGAACGTGGTGGGCGCCGAGGCGTTCGTGCGGTGGAACCACCCTCGCCTGGGACGGCTGTCGCCGGTCGAGTTCCTGTCGGTCGCCATCGACGGCGGGCTGATGAACAAGCTGGGCGCGTGGATCGTCGACACCGCCTGCGAGGCCGCGGCCTCGCTGCGCACCTACGCCAAGTACGACATCACGGTCGCGGTGAACTTCACGAGCCACGAGCTGGCGGCGAGCGGGCTGCCCGAGCGGATCGCCAAGGCGCTGAAGCGCCACGACCTGCCGCCGACCTCGCTGTCGGTCGAGATCACCGAGATGGAGCTCCAGGACGCCGAGGCCGCCCAGGCCAACCTCCAGGAGATCTCGGCCATGGGCGTCGCCATCACCCTCGACGACTTCGGCACCGCGACCTCGTCGATCAGCTACCTGACGAAGGTGCGCTGCAACACCCTCAAGCTGGCTCCGGGCTTCACCCAGGGGATCATCGACGACGGGGCCACCAAGACCATCGTCGAAGCTATCGTCGGTCTGGCCGAGAAGCTCGACATGCAGGTGGTGGCCGGCCACGTCGAGACCGACGAGCAGCTCGCCGCGCTCACCGCCGTCGGCGTCAACTCCGGACAGGGATACCTCCTGGGCAAGCCGGCGTCGCTGGCCGAGCTGGTGGCCAACACCGATCCCGCTCCCTGACTCCAGCTCCCTGCGCGAGACTCGCGCCATGGCGCCGATCGTCGTCGCGGTCACCCGCTCGATCGACGCACCCCCGTCGGCGGTCTTCGAGCTCCTGTCGGACTTCGAGCGCAACCCGACGTGGCAGAAGGGCATGCGCTCGTGCCGCTGGACCACCGATCCACCGGTGCGGACCGGCTCGACCTACGTGCAGGAGGCGGGGTTCCTGGGCCGCACCATCGAATCGACCTTCGAGGTGGTCGAGTACGAGCCCGGCCGGCGGGTCACGGCCACCACGGTCGCCGGCTCGTTCCCGATCACCTTCACGCGCACGGTGACGCCCCGCAATGCCGGCTCGTTGGTCGAGGCCCGGATCGAGGGTGACGCCAGCGGGTTCTTCCGCATCGCGACCCCGATCCTGCGGCCGATGGTCCGCCGCTCGATCGAAGCCGACTACGACCGGCTGGTGAAAATGTTCGAGTAGCTTGACGATCGAAAGTATGTTCGATATAGTGGTGGGCAGCTTCCCCGGCAGAACCAGTCTCACGAGAGTTCAAGGGCATGTGTGAGTGTGCGGTGATCGGGGTCGAGCCTGGCGGGATGTCCGAGCTCGAGCTGCGCGACGCGCTGTTGGCTCATGGTCGCCTGCGGGGTCGGTTGGATGCGTCGGAGGCGGCGCTGGTGGCCGAGTTGGCCAAGCGGTCGGCGCCTCGGGCAGAAGCGTTGCTGCGCAAGGATCTGAAGCTGTCCCGGCGTGACGCGCGGGCCAAGGTGGCGACCGCTGAGGGTCTGGAGGAGCTGCGGTCGACGGCGGCGGCGCTCGAAGCAGGGGAGATCACCGGCGACCACGCCCGGCTGTTGGCGAAGGGCGCGGCCACCCATGATCTCGATGAAGGGAAGCTTCTGGAAGCGGCACGCAGCGAGCCGGCCGATGTGTTCGCCAAGACGGTGCGGCGGGCTCAGAACGCCGCCGA
>JBFJYB010000174.1:0-5785 GCA_041622835.1 Acidimicrobiales bacterium
GGTCACGATCGTGGCCGGGTTCGCGCTGGCGATGGCGTCGAGGAACGCTCGGGCGTGGTCGCCCCGGATGCCCGGCGGCTTGAAGGTCGGGTAGCGCGTGGTCTGGAGGTTGTGGTGCAACAGGACCACGGCCGGACCGTCGGCGTCGCGCACGGCGTCGGCTGCGTCGGCGGTCACGTGGTCGATGCGACCCTCGTGCTCACCGTCGACCGACGTGTCGGCCATCACCATCCGGACGCCGCCGTGGTCGACGACCTCGAGCGGGTCGGCCACCGCGAAGCCCCGATGGCGGGCTGCGTCGGTGGCCTGCACCAGCCGCTTCTTCCCGACCTCGTGGTTGCCGGGCAACAGCGCCACCGGCTGGGGTGCGGCCGACGCGATCTCGGCTGCCAGGTCCCAGGTCTCGTCCTGGCTGAGGTGCACGACGTCGCCCTTGAACACGACCCGGTCGGGGCCCCAGGCCATGATCTCGTCCATCGCCGCCCTGGCGCAGCGATCGGCGCTCGGCTCGGCGGGCCGTGGGCGCTCTCGGATCAGCTTGGTGTAGCCGAAGTAGGCGCAGCCGAGGTGGAGGTCGCTCATGGTCGCGATGCGGCACAGCTCCTCGCCGGGCGGCGTGGCCACGGTGCGGAACCCGTGCTGGGCCGGGGGAAGCCCCTCGCGTTCGACGACCGCCTCGTATGGAGTGTCGGGCTCGAGCCCGTCGAAGATCACCGCAGCCGGGGCGTCGGGCGGCTCGACCGCGACGACGCTGTCTCCGAGCCGCACTGTGGTCGGTCCTCGCCCCGCCTTCCTCCACACCACCTGAGCGCTGGTGTCGCCGATTGCGAACACCGACACCTCGGGCGGTGGGCGGAACATCCACGGTCGCTCAGGCAATGGCATCCTCGAGCTCGGCGGTCACGCGCTGGCGCAGCCCGACGGACACCCGGAGCCGTTCGAGGTGCTGGGCGACGGTCAGCGCGCCGGGCTCGACGGGGTGCTCGGCCAGGAACGCCTCGACTGCGGCGGCGTCGGCCGGCCGCGACAGGGCGGTGATCCCCGAGAGCATCCACGAGATCGAGTTGGTCGGGAAGCGGTCCTCGAGCTCGGACCAGTGCTCCTCGACGTAGTCCCACGCTCGGCGGCCGTGGTCGCGGTGGGTGAGCGCCCGGGCGACGATCGAGGCGCCGTCGTGGGACCGGATCGATCCGTCGAGAACCATCCGGAGGGTCAGATCGAGCTCGGCGGCACCCGGGAACGCGGTCAACGCGAACAGGTAGCGACGTTCGAGCTGGGGCGTCGGCGCGTCG
This sequence comes from Acidimicrobiales bacterium, assembly GCA_041622835.1. Taxonomy (GTDB): domain Bacteria; phylum Actinomycetota; class Acidimicrobiia; order Acidimicrobiales; family JBFJYB01; genus JBFJYB01. Next base: position 1,293 of record JBFJYB010000174.1, read on the forward strand.
CGGTAGCGTCCGGCCAGGTCGGCGAACACGTCGGCGTCGCCGTGGGCGGCGACGATCTGGATGGCGGCGGCGACGAGCGAGGCGTCGGCGGAGTCGCGGCGATCGTCGATCGCCTCGGCCAGCTCGATGCTCGCCGGGTCCGCCGCCAGCACGCCGAGGGCCCGCAACAGTGCGCCCCGCAGCTCGCGCGTCCGGTCGTCCTCCTCGGGGAGGGGGTCGGCGCCGAGCCGCTCGAACGCCGGCCGCAGGCGCTCGGTGAGCCAGCGTTGCAGTGCCGGCCGGACCGGGTCGGGGCACAGGTGGTCGAGCGTGCCGAAGGATCCGATGAGGCGGAGCCACACGTCGAGGTCGTCCTCGTCGTCGAACCCGGCGGCCAGGTCCACGTAGTCGCGTAGGGAGCTGGCGCCGGCCTCGACTGCCGCCCATGCGTCGTCGATCAGCACGTAGCGCTCCACCGGGTCGACGGCCCCGGGAGGCAGGTCGACGATGGCCGACCGCAGGCCCGGCTCGTAGCCGACCCGGTAGAAGCCGTCGGCGTTGGCGTTGACCACCACCGCCTCGGCCGAACCGATATCGACGTCGGTGTGCTCGTCGTCGAGCAGCACCCGCAGGTCGCCGACGTCGGTGCCGACCCGGCGCAGCACCACGGGGACGGCCCAACGGGTCGCGTCGGCTCGACCGTCGTAGCGGAAGCGCGACTGGCCGAGCCGCAGGACGCCGTTCACCCGGGCCGCGGTCACCAGCGGGTGGCCGCCCTGGAAGATCCACGAGTCCATGATGCGACGCACCGGCTGACGGCTCGACTCCTCGAGCGCGTCCCAGAGATCGGTGGTCTCGGTGCTGTCGTAGGCGTGTCGGGCCAGGTAGCGGCGCACCCCGTCGCGGAACACGTCCTCGCCGAGGTACTGCTCGAGCATCCGCACGACCGAAGCGCCCTTCTCGTAGGTCAGGAGGTCGTACATGCCCTCGGCGTCGGCCGGCGACACGACCGGGTACTCGATCGACCGGGTGCTCTCGAGGCCGTCGACCTCGAACGCCGCGCTGCGCATCAGCCCGAATCCGGCCCAGGGCTTCCAGTCCGGTCTCCACGCGTTGGTGGCGTGCAGCTCCATGAAGGTCGCGAACGCCTCCTTGAGCCAGATGCCGTTCCACCACCTCATGGTCACGAGGTTCCCGAACCACATGTGCGCCAGCTCGTGGGCGATCACGTCGGCGGCCCGCTGCTGCTCGGAGCGGGTGGCCGTCGCCGGGTCGATGAGCAGCAGCGCCTCGCGGAAGGTCACGCAGCCGAGGTTCTCCATGGCTCCGGCCGCGAAGTCGGGGATGGCGACCAGATCGAGCTTGTCGCCAGGGTAGGGGATGGCGAAGTACTGCTCGAAGTGCCGCAGCGAGAACGCGGCCGCCTCCAGCGCGAAGTCGACCAGGTGCCCCTTCCCGGCGGGATGGACGATCCGCAGCGGGGTGCCGTCGACGTCGACGGGCTCGGTGGCCTCGAGGGGCCCGACGACGAAGGCGAGCAGGTAGGTCGACATCACCATCGTCGGCGCGAACTGCACCTCGCGGCGACCGTCGTCGCCGACGGTGTCCGATACCGCCGCCGCGCTCGAGACGGCCAGGAGGTCGTCGGGCACCACGAGGCTCACCTCGAACACCGCCTTCAGGTCGGGCTCGTCCCAGCAGGGGAAGGCCCGGCGGGCGTCGGTCGACTCGAAGTGGGTGGTGGCCAGCACGCGCTGGTTGCCGTCGTCGTCGGTGAACGTGCTGCGGTAGAAGCCGCGCAGCTTGTCGTTCAGGATGCCGCTGAAGCTGGTCTCGACGACGGCTGGACCGACCGGCAGCGTCTCCGGCAGCCGGAGCGTCACCCGGTCGTGGTCGGGGTCGTACTCGATCGTCGCCGGGGTGCTCGGGCCGCCCTCGGCGGTCACGGTGGCGGCGCTGATGTCGAGCTCGGCGGCGTTCATGACGACAGCGTCGGTGGGCTCGTGCACGGTGACCGACGCCGAGCTCTCTCCGGTGAAGGTGGCCAGGGTGAGGTCGGGTTCGAGCCGCAGCCGGTATCGCTGGGGTGTGACGGTTCGTGGGAGGCGATGGGGGTTGTCGTTCAATGGATCTCCGAGGGCGGTTCGGGGAGCGTACCGGCGGGCGGTCCGGTCCAGGAGGCGCCGGGATCAGCCTCGGATAGGGTCGAGCGTCGCCCAGCCAGCGCGTCCCGGAGGATCCGTGTCGACCCAACCGCATGCCGTCGTCGGTATCGGAAACGCCATCGTGGATGTGACGAGCCAGGAGAGCCAGGCCTTCATCGCCGACAACGGGCTGGTGGCCGGAGCGATGACGCTGGTCGACGCCGAGCGGTCCGACGAGCTCTATCGGGCCATGGGTCCGGCCAGCGAGACGTCGGGTGGGTCGGTGGCCAACACGATCGCCGGTCTCGCGTCGTTCGGCTCGCGGGTCGGGTTCATCGGCAAGGTGCGCGACGACCAGCTCGGTGACGTGTTCCGCCACGACATCCGTGCCGCCGGCGTCGACTTCGACGTTCCGTCGGCCACCGACGGCCCGCCGACCGCCCGCTGCCTGATCGTCGTCACCCCCGACGCTGCTCGCACCATGAACACGTTCCTCGGGATCTCGAGTCTGCTGCACCCCGACGACATCGACGTCGAGATGGTCGGCCGGGCGAGCGTCTTGTTCTGCGAGGGCTACATCTGGGACGTGCCGATCACCAAGCAGGCCATCCGCCGCGCCATCGACGCCACCCGGTCCCGGGGCAACAAGGTGTCGTTCACGCTCTCGGACAGCTTCTGCGTCGAGCGTCACCACGAGGAGTGGCTGGAGATGGTCGACAACGAGATCGACGTGCTGTTCGCCAACGAAGCCGAGATCTGTCGCCTGTACGAGACCGACGACGTCTGGGAGGCGATCGACGCCGTCCGTGGACGGTGCGAGCTGGTTCACGTGACCCGCAGCGCCAAGGGCTCGGTGGTGGTCACGCGCGACCAGTTGACCGAGGTGCCGGCCGAGGCGGTCGACGCAGTGGTCGACACCACCGGCGCCGGCGACCTGTTCGCGGCCGGAGCCCTCTACGGCTACGTCACCGGGCTGGACCCGGTGCGAAGTGCCCGGCTCGGATCGACCGCGGCGGCCGAGGTGATCAGCCACCTCGGCGCCCGGCCGCTCCGGCGGCTGACGGAGCTGGCGCCGGGCCCGGGCCCTCGTTCCTAGTCCTTGCGCGGGATAATAATGGTTGTTATCGTTGGCCCGTGTCCGCGCGCAGGGCGGCGAGTCCCGCACCGAGTCCCGAGCCCGGCGACGTCCGCCAGCGCCTGATCCAGGCCGCGGCCGACGTCTTCTCCGAACGCGGCTACGAGGGGGCCAGCGTCCACGAGATCGCCCGCCGGGCCGGGCTCACCACCGGCGCCATCTACAGCCAGTTCTCCGGCAAGGCCGAGCTGCTGGTCGAGGCGATCGACGCCGCCATCCCCGAGGAGATCGAGCGTCTGCTGGCCGGCCAGGTCGACGACGCGCCGCCCGACATCATCGCCCGGCTGGGATCCCAGCTCCTCGACGACGAGCTCTACAGCGACGATCCGCTGGTGCTCGAAGCCATCGTCGCCGGTCGGCGCGAGCCCGCGGTCGGCGAGCGGGTCGTCCGCCGCTTCGAGGACGAGAACTCGCAGCTCGAGAAGCTGGTCGAGGAGGGCAAGGCCGCTGGTCTGGTCGACGCCGACCTCGACACCTACGCCATCGTCAGCTTCTGTCACGCCGTCGGCATGGGGATGCAGGTGACCCGCGTGCTCGGCCGCCCGATGCCCGACCCTGCCGCCTGGGACCACCTCATCGCGAGGTTGGTCGCCGCCGTCACGACCCCGGAGGAGAAACGTCAATGACCATCAGCGATCCGCACAACCCGCTCTACGGCAACGGGGCCAACGACGTCGATCGGATCATGGAGATCGCGATCGTCAACACCGACCCCGACGAGACGCTGCACGCCGTCGCCGACCACGCCGACGCCATCTTCACCTGGGACTACGACAAGGGCAGCCGACCCAAGCTCGACCGGCTGTACGAGAAGGCCAAGACGTCGCAGTGGAACGCCTCCACCGACCTCGACTGGTCGACCGAGGTCGACCCCTACGAGGCGGTCGCAATCTTGGCCGAGACGCCTCAGGACGGGTACTTCGAGCAACCGGCCAGCCCGATCCGGAACTGGGACGACGCCACCTGGAAGGAGTTCTCCTTCCAGTCGATCGCCTGGCGGATGAGCCAGTTCATGCACGGCGAGCAGGGCGCGCTGGTGTGCACCGCCAAGATCGTCGAGACCGTGCCGTGGATCGACGCCAAGTACTACGCCGCCACCCAGGTGGTCGACGAGGCCCGCCACGTCGAGGTGTTCGCCCGCTACCTCGACGAGAAGATCGGGACCCACTACCCGATCAACCCGCACCTGCGCATGCTGCTCGACGACATCATCAACGACAGCCGCTGGGACATGA
>JBFJYB010000175.1:0-5746 GCA_041622835.1 Acidimicrobiales bacterium
AGCTCGGCCGACAGGTTGAACGCCAGCACGTCGAAGTCGCTCGCCGGCCGGTGGGTGTCGAGCGAGAACAGCGGGACCGACTCCCGCCGCATGCCGCCCTCGAGGTCGGTCCACGGCGCATAGGCCCGCTCGGCCACCGCGTCGTCTCGCTCGTTGAGGATCTCGTAGAGGATCTGGAGGCCCTGGTTGGGCAGCCCGATCTCGTAGGTGTCGGGGTAGGTGAGCAGCCAGGCCACCTTGTGCGGCGCATGCTCGGGGACGACCGCGCCGTCCTCGCAGCCGATGTACCGCGACGGCTTCTGCACCTCGTCGAGCAACGGCTCGAGCCGGGACCAGAGCGAAGCCATCCCCCGAATCTACCGGGCGGCCCGGCGGGGACCGCGTCGAGCCGCGGCCAGAGGCTCGGCCGGAACCCCTCGTCCAGTCCGGAGCCGGCTCCGCCGGTCCGGACTGCGAGAAGACGGCGGCGTCAGCCGCACGGTTGACCCGATTGGAGAGGTTTCCTCTCCAATCGGAGAACTATCTCCACCGCCGCATGTGGACGTTGAGCACGAGGCCGACCGCGGCGAACGAGGTGAGCGACGAGGAGCCACCGTAGGAGATGAACGGCAGCGGGATGCCGGTGACCGGCATGATCCCGGTCGTCATCCCGATCGACTGGAACATCTGGAACATCAACATGGTGAGCACACCCACGCAGATCAGCGAGCCGTACTGGTCGCGGGACAGGCGGGCGGCGCGCCAGCTGCGCCAGATCAGCGCCGAGAACAGCAGCAGCGTCAAAGAGCTGCCGACGAAGCCCAGCTCCTCGCCGATGACGGTGAAGATGAAGTCGGTCTCCTGCTCGGGCACCAGGCCGCTGCGGGTCTGGTCGCCCTCGCCGAAGCCGCGGCCCGTGAGGCCGCCGTTGCCGATGGCGATCTGGGCCTGCTCCTGGTTGAAACCGGCCTCCTCGCCGGCCTCGTCGGGGTTGAGGAACACGGTGAGCCGGTCGCGTTGATAGTCCTCGAGCAGCGACGAGTTCACGATGACGCCGACCATCATGATCCCGAGGAGGGTGATGACCACGATGTGGCGGACCTGCGCCCCGCCGACCAGCAGCATCCCCATCACGATTGCGACGAAGATCAGGACCGTTCCGACGTCGGGCTGCCTGAGGATCAGCACCATCGGGATGGCGGGGATGGCCAGGGCGACCGCCAGGTGGCGCAGCGCCAGGTCGCCCTCGTGACGTGACAGGAACGCGGCGAGCAACAAGATCACGGCCAGCTTCGAGAACTCCGACGGCTGCACGTTGAACGCCCCGAGCTCGAACCACGCCTGCGCGCCGTTGATGTTGCTGCCGAGCGGCGACAGGACCGCGACCAGGGCGAGGACGCTGCCGCCGTAGAGAGCCGGCGACCAGCCCCGGAAGGTCTGGTAGTCGATCACCGACGTGGCCACCATCACCGCCACCCCGACCAGCACGAACAGCGTCTGGCGCTCGAGGTAGAAGGTGTTGTAGGCCGTCGGGTCGATGCCCCGCGTCGCGCTGTAGACCGCGACGATGCCGAGCAGCGACAGCGCCAGCGAGGCCAGCACCAGGAGCGGGTCCAGGTGGAGCCACGGCGAGTTGACGTCCCACCGGGGGTTGAGGCCTCGACGCGTGCGGGTCTCGGTCATCCCGCACCTCCCTCGGCCGGCACTCCCTGGGCCAGCTCCTCGCCCTCGGCCTCGATCGGGACCGCCGGCAGGCCCAGCGCCTCGCGGTAGGTGGGGTCGACCGGCTCGGCCGGCCGCACCGTGTCGGTGGCGAGCGGCTCCAGGATGCGTCGGGCCACCGGGGCCGCCACGTCACCGCCGAAGCCGGCCTCTTCGAGGAGGACGACCACGGTGTACTCGGGGTCGGCGACGGGGCCGAACGCGGCGAACACCGCGGTGTCGAACTTGCCGAGCTGCTCGGCGGTCCCGGTCTTGGCGGCCACGGGCCAGTCCGCCAGCGGGAAGCCCTGGAAGGCCTCGGCTGCGGTCCCCTCCTCCTGGGCGGTCACGCCGATGAGGCCGTCGAGGATCGGTTGCCAGATCGAGTCGGGCAGATAGAGCCGGCTGAGCTCGCGATGGCCGTACTCGACCACCGGCTCGCCGGTGGCGGGGTCGAGGGCGGCAGTGGCCACGTTGGGGGCGTAGAGCGTCCCGCCGTTGGCGAACGTGGCGTAGGCGTTGGCCAGCTGGAGGGGCGTCACGCCCATGTCTCCCTGGCCGATGGCGGTGTTGAGGGTGTTGCCCGCCCGCCACTCGCGTTCGGGGAAGAGCGTGGGGAACTCGTCGTGGCGCTGGGCCATCAGCTCGGGGTCGGGCATCAGCCCGGCCGCCTCGTAGGCGAGTGGGACCCCGGTGAGCGAGCCGAACCCGAAGCTGCGGGCGTTGGTCTGGATCGACTCGCGCGGGACGCCGGGCGCAGTCTCGAACAGCCACGCCAGGTTGTAGAAGTACACGTCGCTCGACACGGTGATGGCCCGCCGCAGGTCCACCGCGCCGTACGGGTTGCGGCCGGCGTTCTGGAACTCGCAGCCGCCGGTGCAGTTCGGGATGATGAAGTAGCCGGGGTCGTTGATCGGGCTGTACTCGGTGATGCGGCCACGTGGGCCCATGAGGCCCGTGTTCAGGGCGGCGTAGATGGTGAAGGGCTTGAAGGTCGAACCGGGCGAGTAGAGGCCCTGGATCGCCCGGTTGTTGAGCGGCGAGTGGTTCTCCTCGGCGAGCAGCGCCGAGAACTGCTCGGCCGAGATGCCGGCCACGAACTCGCTGGGGTCATAGGTCGGGTAGGAGGCCATGGCGATGACCTCGGCGCCCTCGGGGTCGAGCACCACGATCGCCCCGGCCGGCGCCGGGAAGAACCCCTTCTCCCGCTCCTGCTGGGTCCGGGCGAACTCGAGCCCGCTCGCCAGCTGCTCCTCGGCGAGCGTCTGGACGTCGATGTCGAGCGTGAGCTGGATGTCGGTCCCGGGCTGGGGATTCACCGAGGAGATCTCGCGGATGAGGTTGCCCTTGGCGTCGACCTCGATGGTGCGGGTGCCCGGCACCCCGCGCAGGACGTCCTCGTAGGCGAGCTCGATGCCGGCCTTGCCGATCTCGTCGGAGCGCTGGTACGGCTTCTGCGACGTCGCCCGGCGCTCGAGCTCGGTCTCGTTGATGGCCCCGACGTACCCGAGGAAGTGGGCGGCGGTCGCTCCGTACGGGTACCTGCGCACCGTGACCTGTTCGATCTCGATGCCCGGGAACTCGTCGCCCCGTTCGGCGAGCCACACCTTGAACTCGTCGGTTACTCCTTCGGCGATCGGGATCTTCTCGAACGGTCCGAACTTGGGGTCGTTCATGGCCTCGAAGATCGAGACCGCCTTGGTGAGGGTGCCGGCCATGGAGATCTCGGTCGCGAGCCGCAGCGCCAGCGCCGACCGCTCGTCGCGTCCGGGGAGCTGATCGCGCAGGATGAAGGCGTCCATGGTCACGACCAGCGTGGTGTCGTTGTCGACCAGCACCCGGCCCTTGGCGTCGAAGATCCGACCGCGGGGCGCCTGGATCGCGACCTCGCGGGTGACGTTGAGCTCGGCCTGCTGCTGGAACTCCTGCTCGGTCAGCACCTGGAGGTACCAGAGGCGCGCCAGCAGCGCGCCCAGCAGCGAGAGGGCGACGATCCCGAGGATGTTGAGGCGCAGGCGCGACGAGTCCTTGGCCATGACGCCCTCAGTTCACCACGCGGCGGGAGGCTCGGTCGCGCGGCCGGGGCTGCGCACCGACGCCGGGGGTCGTCCAGGCCCACCGGAACAGGCGCGCCACCGGCCACGCCAGCGCCGCGTTGTACACGGTCGTGACGACGAGGGTGCCGAGGAAGCGCTCGGTGTACAGGTTCGGCTGGCCCAGGAGCTCGCCTACGGTGACGAAGGCCGTCACGCCGATCGCGGATCCCGCAGCCGACAGTGGGATCACCACCCACGGGTGCTCGCCCACGATGGCGTTCTCGGTCTGACCCACCGACCAACCGGCGATCGAGTAGGCCAGCGCGCTGAGCCCCAGCGGGGTCGGCAGGAACAGGTCGATGGCCAGACCGGCCACGAATCCGGTGAGCGCACCCCGGTCGGGGCCGCCGGTGAGGCCGGCGGCCAGCGCCGCCACGAGCAGCAGGTCGGGAGCCCGACCGCTGACGCGCAGCTCGGAGAACAGCGACAGCTGCAACAGCAGGAGGCTGAGGACGACCACTGCGGGCCGCAGCACGCGCGTCACGGTGTCACTCCTCGGGCTCGAACAGGATCACCGACACGAACCCGATGGTCGCCAGGTCGGCGGCCGGCTCGACGGTCAGCACCTGCTCCAGCGCGCCCTCGTCGAGTCGGGCGTCGGTCACGATGCCGATGGGTATCCCGCCCGGGTAGCGGCTGCGGTCGATGCCGCTGGTGACGACGATCTCCCCGACCTCGACGTCGGTCAACGGGTCGATCCGCTCGGTCACGACGAGCGGCTTCCCGAGCCCGCTCCCGCGCGCCAGCGCGAGGTCGCCGTCCTCGCCCTGGCTGAGCAGGCGGACGCCGACCGTGAAGGCCGGGTCGCTCACGAGCCGGACCCGGCTCCGGTTCCGCCCCGACTCGACGACCCGCCCGATCAGGCCCCCGTTGCTGACGACCGGCATGCCCTCGAGCACGCCGTCGTTGACGCCCTTGTCGATCTCGATGTCGAAGTCGTCGAAGTTGCCCACCGGCCCCGACACCACCTGGGCGATCACCCGGTCGAGGTTGCCGACGTACTCGATGTCGAGCTCGGCCAGCACGTCTTGGAGCAGCCGGTCGGCGTTGGTGTTGGCGATCAGCTGGCCCCGCAGCCGCTCGATCTCGGCCCGCAGCTCCTCGTTCTCGCGCTCGGTAGCGTCGTCACCGAAGGTCCGGTTCCACGCGCCGGCGACCGGGTCGAACACGGTCTCGGCCGCCGAGCGGACCGGGTTGAACACGTCGACCGCCCCCTCGCGCGCCGACTCGAGCGGACCGAAGTCGCGGAAGTCGAGGGTCAGCAGGGTGACCGAGGTGAGGATCAGCAGGAGCAGCGTGTACCGGGAGCGTCCGGTCGGGTTGGGCAGTGCCATCGGCACCAACCTGGCTAGCCGTCAGATGACGAGAAGAGCACGCCGCGCAAGGCTTCGAACTCCTCGAGGGACTGGCCCGAACCCAGGGCGACCGCGTAGAGCGGGTCGGGGGCGACGTTGATCGGCATGCCGGTCTCGCTCTCGAGCCGCTGCGTGAGCCCGTTGAGCAGCGCGCCGCCCCCCGCCAGCACGATGCCCTGCTCCATGATGTCGGCGGCCAGCTCGGGAGGCGTCTTGTCGAGGGTGATCTTGACCGCGTCGACGATGGCCGACACCGGCTCCTCGATCGCATCGCGCACCTCGGCGGTGTTCACGACGACCGTCTTGGGGAGCCCCGACACGAGGTCGCGTCCCCGGATCTCGGCGTAGAGCTCCTGTTCCAGCGGCCAGGCCGTACCCAGCTGCACCTTGATCTCCTCGGCGGTGCGCTCACCGAGGGCCAGGTTGTACTCCTTCTTGACGTACTGGACGATCGACTCGTCGAGCTCGTCGCCGCCCACCCTGACCGACTGGCTCGCCACCACGCCCCCGAGGGAGATGACCGCCACCTCGGTGGTCCCGCCGCCGATGTCGACGATCATGTTGCCGGCCGGCTCCTGGACCGGGAGCCCGGCGCCGATGGCCGCCGCCATCGGC
>JBFJYB010000176.1:0-5708 GCA_041622835.1 Acidimicrobiales bacterium
GCCCCTTCCGGTCTCCCAGCACCGCACGGAGCAGGGCGATGGCCCCGTGCTTGTCGAGCGGCTCGTTGCCGTTGCCGCACTTGGGCGACTGCACGCACGACGGGCACCCGACGGTGCAGCCGCACGCCTCCAGCAGCTCGAGGGTGGCGACGAGGTGGCGGTCGGCGGCCGAGAAGCCGAGCTCGGCGATGCCGGCCCCGCCCGGGTAGCCGTCGTACACGAAGACCGACGGCAGCCCGGTGTCGGCCTGGAGGGCGGTCGAGACCCCGCCCACGTCCCAGCGATCGCAGATCGTGAACAGCGGCAGCATGGCGATGACGGCGTGCTCGAGGGCGTGCAGGGTGCCCGGCACGGCATCCGGGTCGACGCCCGCGTCGGCCAGCAGCTCGGGCGGGAACGTGTACCAGAACGCCCGGGTGACGAGCTGCTGCGGCGGTAGGTCGAGGCGGTGGGTGCCCAGGACCCGGCGGGTGCGGACGTCCTTGCGCTGATACCCGGTGACCTGGGTCACGACCTCGGCCGAACCCAGCGCCAGTGCCGCTCGGCCGACATCGCGACGCTGCTCGGTGGCGAGCACCGAGATGGCGGTGTCGGACCGGGTCTGCGTGTACTCGGTACCGTCGGCGGGTTCGACCACCGCGGTGCGGGCCGGGAGGTCGAGCTCGGCCACGCGGTAGGTCTCGCCGCGGTGGAGGTAGACGGCGCCGGGATGGACCTGGCTGAACGCCCGGGCCTCGTCGATGGTGCCGACCAGCCGGCCGTCGTCGAGCGCGATGCGGTACTCGACCGAGGATCCCGAGCGGAGTCCCACGCCGCGGCTCGGCCATCCCCGGCCGGTCCACACCGCCACGACCTCGCCCCGCCGCTCGCGCACGGCGAGCATGTCGTCGAGCACCAGCCGGCGGACGCCGTCGTGGAGCTCGTCGTCGCCCCAGTACTGCGCGTCGGCGTGCGTGAGGGGCAGCTCGTGGGCGGCGCAGGCGAGGTGGGGGTCGGCGACGAAGGGGTTCCGTGGGTTGACGACCGCCGGCTCGGGGGAGCGGGCGAACACCTCGCCGGGATGGGACATCAGCCACTGGTCGAGCTGGTCGTCGCCGGCGACCAGCACGGCCAGCGAGTCGTCGCAGCCACGGCCGGCGCGACCGGCCTGCTGCCACATCGACGCGATCGTGCCGGGGAACCCGTTCAGGACGCAGGCGTCGAGGCCGCCGATGTCGACCCCCAGCACGAGGGCGCTGGTGGCCACGACCCCGTCGATCGCTCCACTTGCCAGCTCGGCCTCGATCTCGCGGCGTTCCCCGGGTAGGTACCCGCTGCGGTAGGACCGGACGGCGTCGGACCGCGGTGACCGCAGCCGCCGCCTCACGTCGCGCGCCACCAGCTCGGTGCCCTTGCGGCTCGCACAGAACGCGATGGTGCGGGCGCCGCTGCCGACGAGCCGCGCCATGATGCTCGCCGTCTCGGCGTTGGCCGACGTGCGCACGCCTGACCGCTCGTCGACGACCGGCGGGTTGAGCAGCGCGAACCGGCGCCCTCCGAGCGGCGAGCCGTCGCTCGTGACCGCGTCGACCGGTAACCCGCACAACTCCGATGCCAGCCGGGCCGGATCGCCGATCGTGGCCGAGCAGAACACGAACGTCGGCACCGACCCGTAGTGGGCGCAGATGCGGCGCAGGCGGCGGAGCAGGTGGGCCACGTGGGTGCCGAACACGCCGCGGAGAACGTGGAGCTCGTCGATGACCACGTAGCGGAGCCGGTGCAGGAACGTCGCCCACCGCCGATGGTTGGGGAGCAGCCCGCCGTGGACCATCTCGGGGTTCGTGAACACGACGTTGGCGTGCTCGCGGGTCCAGCTCCGCTCCTCGCGCGTGGAGTCGCCGTCGTAGGTCGCCGCCACGAGGCCGGGGAAGTCGAGCGCGGTGATCGCCCGGAGCTGGTCGTGGGCCAGGGCCTTGGTCGGGAACAGGGCAAGCGCCGAGGCCGGGAGGACGGGGTCGGCGATGGCGTCGGCGATGGGCAACTGGTAGCAGAGCGACTTGCCGCTCGCCGTCCCGGTGGCGACGACGACGGAGCGCCCGGCTCGGGCCCGGTCGATGGCCGCGGCCTGATGGCTCCACAGCCGGAGGTGCGGGAGCCGGGCCGCGACCTCGGGTCGCAGCGGGACCGCAGGGACCCCGGCGCGAGGCGCTCGAGGGGGGAGGTGCTCGACGTGGACGATCCGCCCGTCGGCGACCAGGTCGTCGAGCAGCTCGTCGATCGGGTCCTGGCCGTCGATCGCGCCATGGCAGTCGGCGCCGGCATCGACGCCGGCATCGGGGGTGTCTTCGCCGGCGGGGACGCGGAGGACGGCCGTCACGCAACCATGGTAGGAGTTCCGCCGGTGAAGTTACAGCGGCGTCGTTCCCGTCGACGGCGCCCCCGGGTGGGCGCCGTCCCGTCGCCGATCCAGCCGCTACGGTTGCCAGCGGTGCACAGGGCGACTTACGAGACGGACACATGTTCCTGGGTCTGACCACGAGCTCCCGGGCACCATGGACGGTGCTGCACGTGCGCGGCGAGATCGACATGGCCAGTGCCCCGCAGCTCCGCCAGGAGGTCGTGCGGGTGATCGACCGGGGTGACCACGACCTCGTGCTCGACCTCACCGAGGTGGCCTTCTGCGACTCGACCGGCATCGGTGTCGTCGTCGCGGCGGTCAAGCGGGCCCGGACGGCCGGAGGTGACGTGCGGGTCGTCTGCGTCAACGAGCGGCTCCGCGAGATGTTCGCCATCACCCGTCTCGACCGGGTGTTCGATCTCTTCGACCTCGTCGACGAGGCGGTCGCCGGCGCGGTCCCGGGTGCCGAGACGCGGGAGGCCGGCTGATGGACGCCGACGGTGGCGTCGAGCTCGAGATCCCGGCCCACGCCGAGTTCCTGTCGCTCGTCCGTGCCGTCGTCGCCACCGCCGCCGCGCTCGACCCCCGGCTCGGCGACGAGCGGATCGAGGACCTCCGGCTCGCGGTGTCGGAGGCGACGACCAACGCGATCGAGTCGCACGCCCAGCTGGGCAGCGAGGAGCGAATCGCCATCCGGTGCGACCTCGGCGAGGATCGCATCGAGGTCGAGGTGCAAGATCAGGGCGAAGGTTTCGACCCCGACTCGCTGTCGCCGATGCCGCCGCCGACCGACCCCGAGCGCCTCGAGTACGAGCACGGGCTGGGACTCCCGCTGATGCGGGTGCTGGCCGACGAGACCCGGATCCGCACGGGCGCCGACGGCACGGCTGTGAGCCTGGTGGTCTACACGACGCCACGCGGCCGGTCCTGAGCCGTGACCGACCCCGACGGGCCGGCGACCCACGACAAGCCCGTCGAGCTGCTGGCCCTCCACGGCGTGAGCGCCGAGCTGTTCGGCATGCTCCGCAGCTGGTTCGGCGTCGGCGACCGGCTGTCGCTCGACCTGACCGAGATCGACTCGGCGGTTGCGGAGCTGGGCGACCCCGTGATGATCGCCGGCATGGCGATGCGCAAGCTCCAGGCCCTTCACCTGATCGCCACGCCGGGCGTGCTCACCGCGACCGACATGGTCGTGGCGCTGGTGAACGACCTCAACCGGGCGCTCGTGCAGGCGCCGAGCATGTATCTCAGCCTGCGCGCCGCGTCGACGGACTGGGACGCGGCCCTCGCCGGCATGCACGATCTGGGTGGCGAGGTCCCTCCTGACGCCGACGCCGCCGATCCCGAGATCGAGCACTTCCGCGAGCTGCACGCCCTCCTGCACGAGGCGGTCTACGCGGTGCTCGAGGCCTCGGAGGGCGAGATCCGCTACTTCAGCTGAGCCCGATCGCGATGGTCAGTTCGTCGCGAGCCGGACGATAGGTTGGCGGTCGCGCCACGACGGCCCTCTCCCCCGATGGACAACCCTGTCTCCTACTCCGACCTGACCTGGCTGGGCAGCGACCGCCCGATGGCGCGCCGCGTGGGGCGTCCGGCCGCGCGCTTCCTCCGGGTCGAGGCATCGGGCGGCGTGGTGTTGCTGCTCGCCACCGCGGTCGCGCTGATCTGGGCCAACTCGGGCTGGAGCGACAGCTACCACGACCTGTTCGAGAGCCAGATCGACCTGCGGGTCGGCGACATCGACGTGTTCGCCAAGAACGGGCTCGAGCACTTCACCCTCGAAGAGTTCATCAACGACGCGCTGATGGCGGTGTTCTTCTTCGTCGTCGGGCTCGAGATCAAGCGCGAGCTCGTGACCGGACAGCTCCGCAACCCCAGGGACGCCGCGCTCCCAGCCATTGCCGCGGTCGGCGGGATGGTCGTCCCGGCCCTGCTCTACTTCGCCCTCAACCCCAGCGGCGAGGCCGCTCGCGGCTGGGGCATCCCCATGGCGACCGACATCGCCTTTGCCGTGGGTGTCGTCTCGCTGCTCGGCTCGCGCATCCCCAGGACGCTTCGGGTGTTCCTGCTCTCCCTCGCGATCGTCGACGACATCGGGGCCATCCTCGTGATCGCCGTGTTCTACACCGACTCGCTGTCGGCCGGCTGGCTCCTGACCGCCCTGGCGCTGCTGATCGCCATCGCGTTCCTGCGCCAGATTCGCGTCTGGTACTGGCCGCTCTACCTGCTCATCGGCGTGTTCGTGTGGTGGGCGACGTTCAAGTCCGGCGTCCATGCGACCGTGGCCGGGGTCGCGCTCGGCCTGCTGGCCCCGGCCCGCCCACTCCAGTCCCCCGGCCAGGCGCGCGAGATCGCCAGCTGGCTGCGCGACAAGGAGGAGGTCTTCCCGGTCGACGTGCGGTGGGCCGGCTTCCACATCCGCGAGTCGCAGTCGGTCGCCGAGCGGATGGAGGTCGCGCTGCACCCGATCACGAGCTTCCTCATCATCCCCGTGTTCGCCCTGGCCAACGCCGGCGTGGCGCTCGGCGGCGACGCGCTGACCGACGCCGCGTCGTCGGCCGTCACGCTCGGCGTGATACTGGGCCTCGTGGTCGGCAAGACCGTCGGCGTCACCATCGCGGCGCTGGCGGCCGCCCGGTTCGGCATCGCCCGCCTGCCTCGGGGCATGTCTCCGTCGCACGTCGTCGGCCTGGCCATGGTGGCCGGCATCGGGTTCACGGTGTCGATCTTCATCAGCGGTCTGGCCTTCACCGATCCCGCGATCGAGGACGAGGCCAAGATCGGCATCCTGTTCGCCTCGTTCCTCGCCGCCGGTCTCGGGCTGGCGCTGCTGCGGCGGGTCAGCCCCCCGTCGGTCGTGTCGGACTGACCAGGGCCGGCCGGGCGGCGACGCTGGACATGGAGCGAGGGTCCGCCCCGATAGCGTGCCGGACAGCCAAGGTTGACCTGACGTCGGAAGCCCGCTGCAAGGACTCAACGTGTCTGCACTCGTCATCGTCGAATCGCCGGCCAAGGCGAAGACCATCGCCGGGTACCTCGGCGACGACTTCGTCGTCGAGTCGTCGATCGGGCACGTCCGCGACCTCCCGCGCAACGCGGCCGACGTGCCGGCGGCCTACAAGGGTCACAGCTGGGCGCGGCTCGGGATCGACGTCGACAACGACTTCAAGCCGCTCTACGTGGTGTCGCCCGACAAGAAGGACCAGATCCGCAAGCTCAAGGCGCTGCTGAAGGACGCCGAAGAGCTGTACCTCGCGACCGACGAGGATCGCGAGGGCGAGGCCATCGCCTGGCACCTCCTCGAGGTGCTCTCGCCTCCCGAGTCGGTCGA
>JBFJYB010000177.1:0-5700 GCA_041622835.1 Acidimicrobiales bacterium
CTGCGCCCCCTTCGGCCTTCAGCTCCTCCATGGGGAGGTACGAGTCGCTGCCGCTGTCGATCTCGGCCAGGTCGTCGATCACCTCGGCGTCGATGCCCAGCGCCAGGGCCAGCGGCTCGGCCGTCTCCATGGCCCGGCGCATCGGGCTGGTCACCACGTGGTCGACCCGCTCACCGAGGAGGAAGCGGGCGACGGTCTCGGCCTGCTCCCGCCCGATGTCGGTGAGCGGCGGGTCGGCCGGGCCGTCGGCCCCCTCGATCCGCTGGGGGCGGCCGTGGCGGACGATGACCAGATCCATCAGCAGCTACTCATCAGTAGTCGAGGAGCAGGGGGCAGCGGTGCTGGGCGGCGAAGCGAGCCAGGTCGACCAGCACGGCCAGCCCGAACGGCGCCATGGCGCCCACGGTGGCCGCGTCGCCCGGACCCTGCCGCCGGGCCTGGTCGAGGTCGCCGTCGCTGAGCTGGAGCGTCCGGTCGTTCAGCTCCTCGAGCTCGGCCAACAAGCGGTCGAGCCCGGCGATGACCACCGGCTGTCGGTGCGGACCCTGCGCCTCGAACACCCGGCCCTCCAGGTCGACGGGCAGGAACCACTCCGTCGAGAACATCAGCGTCGGGTACCGCGTCTTCTGCGGGTCGGCGATGGCCGCCTGGTAGGCGGGAGCGTCGGGATACAGCGACGGGTCGTCGGAGGGATCCCCGCGGAGCCAGCTCCGCTTGGGCCGCAGCTCGGGGTGCATGTCGTAGGCAGCGAGGAGCTGGACGGCGCCGTATCCGTCCCAGTCGGGGGAGTCGGTGTCGTAGGGCGTGCCGACCCCCTCACCCCACGAGAGCCGGATGCCGAGGTAGTCGCCGAGCTGCTGGCGCCAGCGCAGCACGACCGCGAGCACCTCGTCGGGGTCGTGGATCGAGTCGGCGGGCGAGTTGTCGGGCCGGCTGATCCTGACCTCGACCCCGGCGTCGCCGTCCTGGTCGACGATCGTCGACCAGGCGCCGGAGTGGTACCGGGTGAGCGAACCGGCATAGACATCGAGGGCCACGGCCGACCACGGTAGGGCCTGGCACCCGAGGTTGGGTCAGCTCGCCGGGTCCTCGGCGTCGGCTTCCTCGATCTCCTCGCGGGTGACGCCCAGCACGAACAGGATGGTGTCGAGGTAGGGCAGCCCCAGCGACAGGTCGGCCGCGTCTCGCACGATCGGCCTGGCGTTGAAGGCGATGCCCAGCCCGGCCAAGGCCAGCATGTCGAGGTCGTTGGCCCCGTCGCCCACCGCGACCGTCTGCTCGAGAGGTACCCGCTCGGCGGCCGCGATCTCCTCGAGCAGGGCGGCCTTGCGGGCCCGATCCACGATGGGGCCGACCAACTCGCCGGTGAGCCGACCGTCGACGATCTCGAGCTGGTTGGCATAGGCGTGGTCGAGCCCGAGCTGGTCACACAGCCGATCGGTGAGCTGGGTGAACCCGCCGCTGACCGCGGCCACCCGGTATCCCAGCCGCTTGACGGTCCGCACGAAGGTCCGGGCTCCGGGGGTGAGCCGCATCCGCTCCCACACGCGGTCGACGGCCGACTCGTCGAGCCCGGCCAACAACGCGACCCGTTGGCGCAGCGACGCCTCGTAGTCGATGTCGCCGGCCATGGCCGCCTCGGTGAGACGGGCGGCCTCCGCGCCGCGCCCGGCCTCGTCGGCGAGCTGGTCGATGACCTCGTCCTCGATCAGCGTGCTGTCGACGTCGATGACCACCAGCCGCTTGGCGCGACGGCCGAGACCCTCCCGCTGGATGGCGATGTCGAAGCCCGGGTTGGCGGTGGCCACCTCGAGCAGGCGGGCCTTCAGATGGTCGTGGTCGCCGCCCCGCACCAGCAGCTCGTACGAGTAGGCCGGGTACTTGGAGAGCCGGAAGATCCGCTCGATGTTGCCGCCCTCGTCGGCGATGGCGGCGGCGACCTGCCGCATGTCGCCCGGCGCCAGCTCCTGGCCCAGGACCGTCACGACGCTCCCCCGCCCCCGGGGGCCCGACTCGGGCTCGACGACCTGGAAGTCGACCTCGACGTCGTACTCCCACCCGAACATCAGCAGCTCCTTCAGCAGGTCGCGCCCCTGGGGGACGTCGACCAGCACCCCCAACGAGAGCCGCTGCCGGATGATCACCTGCTCGATGTCCTGCACGGTCGCCTCGCCCCGCTCGAGCACGCCCAGCAACCCGGCGGTGATGCCGGGTCGGTCGTGCCCCGAGATGCGGACGAGAACGGTCTGGGTGTCGGCCACGACCCCCGACGCTAGGCGTGACGAGGTGAGGTCGTGCACATCACCGAGCTGACCGGAGCCGGGCCCGTCCCGGCTCCGGTCCACGTCGGCTCGGGTCAGTCGATCAGGACGTTGGTGCCGGCGCCGCCCCGTAGGACGTCGTCGCCCGGCCCGCCGTCGAGCAGATCGTCGCCGGCCCGTCCCCACAGCTTGTCGTCGCCCGCTCCGCCGAAGACCTCGTCGTCGCCGCGGCCGCCCCACAGCATGTCGTCGCCGTCGTCCCCGTGGATCGTGGCGGGTAGCGAGATCCTCGGGTGGACGTTGCCGTGGTCGTCGCCGTCGCACAGGTACAGCTCGACCGCAGTGACGTCCGCGGCCGCGAAGCGACGGTGCTTCGGTGTCACGAAGCTGGCGAACACGTCGATCTCGTCCTTCACCGGCTGCACGTCGACATGATCGTCGCCGTCGGTACCCACGATCTGCAGCACACCACCGTTCACTCCGACGCCGGTGACCACCGCCGTGGTCGTCTCCGATGCCGCGCCGGTGTCGTCGTCGATCACGGTGACCACGATGGTGTACACCCCGCCGGCGGCGTAGGCGTGGTCGGCGGTGAAGGTGCCCGCGCCGGCACCCTGGACGACGGCGGCAGGGGTCACGGTGCCGTCTCCCCAGTCGACCGATGCGGTGTGGTCGTCGAGCGTGCCCACGTCGGTGAAGGCGCCGGTGACGGTGACCGTCTCACCCTCGTCGGCCTTGTCGTCGAAGGTCGCCGAGCTGTCGAGCGCGGTGATGACCGGGTCGACGTTGTCGACGGTGAGCGACACGGCGCCGGTGCCGGAGCCGGTGTCGTCGTCGCGCAGCTGCACGTTGACGTCGAAGGTGTCCGACGGCGAGCCGGTGGGATCGTCGTCGAGGTACTGATGCGGAACCGAGAACACCCCGCCGGCCACCACAACCGTCTCGTCGAACACCAGGTCGCCGTCCCAGTCGACGTCGAGCTCGTGGGTGTCGGGGGTCCCGTCGTCGGAGTACTCCCCCGACAGGGTGGCGGTCCCGTCCTCGGCGACCGGCGACGTGATCGCCAGCGAGTCGATCACCGGGTCGACGTTGTCGACCCCGACCGTGGATGCGTCGGTGTCGGTCAGGGAGCCGCTGTCGGTGACCCGGAGCTCGACCGGGTGCGATGACGGTCCGTCGAGGCCGGCGGCCGAGAACGTCGGGGTGATCCCGACCTCGTCGCCGCGGGTCGCGGCGGCACCGGTCTCGCCGAAGACGCCGTCGTCGTCGAGATCCCACTCGTAGGTGAGCGAACCCGCCGCGTCCTCGGCATCGCTGGATCCGGACCCGTCGAGCACGACCGAGCCGCCCTCGTCGACGGTGTAGGGGCCGTCGGCGTCGGCGTCGGGGGCGGTGTTGGTGGCCGGCGGCAGGATCTCGAAGGATGCGGCCCGCCACCCGTCGGCGCTGGGCAGGGTCCAGGCGGCGGTGCCGGTGGCTCCGGCCGCGACGAACTCGGCGTCGGACGCGGCCAGCGCCACCGACTCGGAGTTGAGCGGCGTTCGCGAGCCCTCGTTGAATCGCGACGTCGCCGGCGGCGAGCCGAAGACCCCTCCGGCCTGGTCGACGTCGGCCAGCGCCACCCGCAGGACGCGGGTGTTGGGGACGCTGGTGGTGATCGACGGCGCGGTGGGCGACGCGTTGACGCCGGTGCCGGTGCCGGTGACCCCGATGGGGTTGGTCGTGTCGGTGCCCGAGTAGCGGAGCACCGCACCCACCGACTGACGGGGGTTGGGGCCGAACACCACGCTGATCGAGGTCTCGGTGCCGTCGGAGATCTTCCACGACACGCTGAGCTGGCAGCGGATGCCGTCCGGCGCCTCGCTCGGACAGATCGCCTGGTTGAACCCGCCGAACCCGGGCACGGCGGTGAAGCCCGTGGGGATCGGGGTCGACGGGTTGATCTTGACGCCGATCACCGCGACGAGCAGGTCGCCAGCGGCGCCCGCCGGCACGGGAACCGTGACGCTGGTCGAGTTGTCATTGGCCCCGGTGGCCGTGGCCACGCCGACGAAGGTCGGAGTCGGCGGTAGCGCCACCGACTCGGGCACGGCCACGAACAGGCCGGCGACGAGAGCCGCTACGAAGAGAACCCTGTGCAGTGTCCACTCCCTTCCTGACAGGCCGCCGGCAGAATGCCGACGTCCACTGCGGGCCACGACACTAGCGACGTCCTCCGACAGCGCAGGCGCGGCCCGGTGCCGGGTCGCAACCGCCACCGAACGCGGGGTCGTCGGCGTGACACAGTGAGCGGGTGCACATCACCGAGCTGACCACCCCGGCGCTGCTCGTCGACCACGCCGCCTTCACCCACAACGTGGCGGTCATGGCCGAGCTGCACCCGGGCGAGAGGCTGCGGCCCCACGTGAAGGCGTGGAAGTCGACCGACCTGGCGCGGCGGCTGGCGGTCGCCGGTCACCACGGCTTCACCTGCGCGACCGTGGCCGAGATGGAGGGCATGGCCCGGGCCGGGCTGGGTCGCGACCTCCTGCTCGCCAACGAGGTCCTCGACGCCCACCGGCTCGGGCGGCTGGTCGACCACCAGCAGGCCCGGGTGACGCTGGCGGTCGACTCCGACGAGACCGTCGCGGCCGCTGCTGCCGGGGGCGTGCGCGAGGTCGTGATCGACGTCAACGTCGGGCTGCCCAGGTGCGGCTGCGAACCCGGCGACGCTGGGCGGCTGGCCGACCGGGCCCGGGCCGCGGGCCTCGAGGTGCGGGGCGTGATGGGCTACGAGGGTCACCTGATGCACCTGACCGACCGCGAGCGGCAGGCGAAGGAGGTCGAGCAGGCCATGGCCGTCCTGTTGGCCGCCCACGAGGAGGTCGGCGGCGAGCTGGTGTCGGGCGGAGGCACCGGGACCTTCGACATCAACCCGTGGGTCACCGAGCTCCAGGCCGGCTCGTACGCGCTGATGGACCTGCAGTACGAGCAGCTCGGGCTCCCGTTCCGCCTGGCGCTGTCTCTGCTGACGACCGTCATCTCGGTGAACGTCGCCGGCGGGTGGGTGGTGCTCGACGGCGGGCTCAAGGCGCTCGGCATGGACCAGGGCAACCCCAGCGCCGACGCCGGCGAGGTGTTCTTCTGCTCCGACGAGCACACGACCCTGGTGCCGTCACCGGACCGCCCCCTGGCGGTGGGCGACCGCGTCCACCTGACCCCGGCCCACGTCGACCCCACCGTGGCCCGCCACCCGGCCATGCACGTGGTCGACCACGACGAGGTGATCGACAGGTGGGCCGTCGATCTCCTCTACTGGTGACGTGAGCCGACCAACCCGACCGACCCGACGGACCCGCCGAGACGGCACCTGGACCAACTGGGCCGGCAACCAGCGGGCCCGACCGGTCCAGGTCGTGCGGCCGGCCGACGAGGCGGCGATCGTCGCCACCGTCGCCGA
>JBFJYB010000178.1:0-5698 GCA_041622835.1 Acidimicrobiales bacterium
CCCCGGGACGGCCGGCCCGTCGGCCGGCCCGCCGGGGTCCAACCGCTAGGGTGCCGCCGATGCTCGTGTCGATCCTGCTGGTCGCGGCCGGCCTGGGTCTGTTGACGAAGGGTGCCGACGAGTTCGTCCTGGGCGCGGCGCGGTTGGCGCAGCTTCTGCGCATACCCGCGGTCGTGGTGGGCGCGGTCATCGTCGGCTTCGGCACCAGCGCCCCCGAGATGCTCGTGTCGGGCCTGGCAGCCGCCGAGGGCGACCGCGACCTCGGCATCGGCAACGTGATCGGCTCGAACATCGCCAACCTGTCGCTGGTGATGGGCGTGGCGGCGCTGGTGACACCGCTCGTCGTGACGAGGTCCACCATGAGGCGGGAGGCGCCGATGGCGGTGGTGGCCACCCTGTTGTTCGCGGTGGTGGTGCAGGGCGGGATCAGCCGCGGTGAGGGCCTGCTCCTGTTGGCGGTGCTGGTGGTGGCGCTGGTCGTGCTGGTCGCCACCGCTCGCGGGGCGCGAGCGACCCTCGACGACGCCGAGACGCTGCTCCACGTCGAGGAGACCAGGCACCTCGACGGCAAGCGAGAGGCGGTGCGGACGCTATTGGGCATCGGTGCCACCGTCGCCGGCGCCCAGCTGCTGGTCACCGGGGCCATCGACATCGCCGACGAGCTGGGCGTGACGACCGGCTTCGTGGGCCTGACCATGGTCGCAGTGGGTACGTCGCTGCCCGAGCTGGTGACCGCGGTCGTGGCGTCGCGCAACGGTCACCAGGATCTGGTGATCGGCAACGTGCTCGGGTCGAACATGTTCAACGGGCTCGCGGTGGCGGGGGTGACCGCCATGGTCTCGCCCGGCGAGCTGAGCGACTCCAACCTCTCCGGCCTGGCCACGTGGATCATGCTGGCCGTGGTCGTGGTGTCGTGGTTGTTCATGCGGACGCGACGGGTGGTCGCCCGCTGGGAGGCCGCCATCTTGCTGGTCGTCTACTTCGGCACGGTCCCGCTGCTGATCTCCGACGAGGAGGACGAGGCCTCGGCGTCCCGAGCCGCAGTCGCCGTCGTCGAGCCGGCCGCACCCGCTCCCGCGCCGGACTACTAGGAGTCCGGGGCGAGAGCTCGGATCGGGCTACGGCGATGCGGGCGGTGGTTCGGGGGTGCCCTCGTCGCCGCTGTCGATGCGGGCCGCCACCTCCCGGAGGCGTTCCGACAGCTCGCCGTCGCTCAGGCTGCCGAGGTACTCCGGGAGCTTGATCCCGACGTTGGCGGCCAGGTCGTGCAGCGGCGGGAGCGACCCGATGAGCCCCGACAAGAAGTTGGCGGTGGACCCGCCGGCCCCGTCGCCGTGGCTGTTGCCGTTGCCCGAGTCCCACACCGTGACCTGGTCGATCTTGAGGTTGGCGATGGCCTTGACCTGCTCCTCGACCAGCTTGGGCATCATCTCGGTGATCATCAGCAGCGACGCCAGCTCGGCGCTGCCCGACTCGGCGACCATGGCGCCGAGACCTTCGGCCCGGCGGCTGAGCAGGGCGAGCAGGCCCAGCGCCTCGGCCTCCATCACGGCCCGTTGGCCGTCGGCCTCACCCTGGCGGACCCGGCGGATCCTCTCGGCCTCGGCCTCGGCCAGGGTCTCGATCCGTTGTTTCTCGATCTCGGCCGGGACGACCACGTTGGCGTACTGCGAGGCCTGGTCGCGCTCGGCGCGCTGTTGCTCCGAGGTCTGCTCGGCGGCATAGGCCTCCTGCGCGGCCCTGGCGGTGCTGACCCGCTCGGCGGCGGTCGCCGCCCGCTCGGCCTCGGCCTCGGCCTGGCGGCGCTGCGAGTCGGATGCGGCGATGGTCACCCTGGCCGTGTTCTCGCCCTCGGTGGCGGTGGCGTTGGCCTCGGCGACCCGGATGCGCTGCTCGCGCTCGGCCTCGGCCCGGCCGATCTCACCGTCGCGCTCGCGCTCGGCGACCTGCACCTTGGCCTCGTTGATGGCTCGGGCCGCGGCCTCGCGACCGAGGGCGTCGATGTAGCCCGACTCGTCGGTGATGTCCTGGATGTTGACGTTGATGAGCCGCAGCCCGACCTTGCGCAGCTCGACCTCGAGGCTCTCGGTGATGTTGGCGATCAGCTTCTCGCGGTCGGCATTGATCTCCTCGATCGGCATGGTGGCGATCACGACCCGCATCTGGCCGAAGATGATGTCGCGGGCCAGGGCCTCGACCTCGGGGAGCGTGAGTCCGAGCACCCGCTCGGCTGCGTTCTGCATGACGCCCGGCTCGGTCGAGATGCCGACCGTGAACGTGGCCGGCGTGTTGACCCGGATGTTCTGTTGGGAGAGGGCACCCTGGAGGTTGATCTCGATCGGGATGGGCGTCAGGTCGAGGTAGGCGTAGCCCTGGATGATCGGGTACACGAGCGTGCCGCCGCCGTGGTAGCACTGCGACGACTCGCCTGCGCCGCCGACCCGGCCGTACACCACGAGGATGCGGTCGGACGGGCAGCGCTGGAACCTCGAGGCCACGTACATGATCCCGAGGAACAAGATGGCGACGATGCCGATGACGAGTACGAGTACGGCCACGGGGTGCTCCTAGGCTTTCTCGACCAGGACGGTCGATGGATCGATGACGTCGACGATGCGGACGCGGGCGTTGGAGGAGATCGTCTCGTCGGACTCCGAGTAGGCGTCGATCACGACGAGCCGGCCCTGGACCATCACCTCGACCTTGCCGGCTCGGGATCGCCGGGGCGGGATGGCGAGGTAGACGCTGCCGGTCTGCCCGATGGCATGGCTGTACTCGACGCTGCCGCTCTCGCGGAGCTTGGCGAACTGCTGCCAGAGCAGGCCGACGAGGATGAACAACGCCAGTCCGACCCCGAGGCCGATGACGATCGACGTGGTGGTCGACCGTTCCGCCTCCTTGGCGGCCACGCCGGCCCAGCCGAAGCCGAAGAAGAACGCCGTGAGGCTGCGGATCGACAGGAACCCGAAGTCGCCGTCGACCGCGTCGACGTCGACGTCGGCGTCGGTGTCGAGGTCGGCGCCGAAGCTCAGCAGCAGGATCTGGATGAGCAGGAAGAGCCCGGCGATGATCCCGATCAGGTAGAAGACGCGGAGGTCACCGCTGAGGTCACCCCACCAGTCGAACATCGTCGGTTGCCTCCTCCCGGCAGGTCGTGTCGCCCCCCACGCTACCCGGCGGCGCGGTCGCCGGAGGCCGGGAGGGCCTTCTCGAACCAATGGTGCGCGTAGGGGTTGTCGCTGTAGCGGCCGATCTCGGCGTAACCCGAGGATCGGTAGAGGGCGATCGCCTCGTCCAGCACCCGGTTCGTGTCGAGCTGGGCGGTCCGGCAGCCATGGGCGGCGGCTCGGCGCTCCGCCTCGGCGAGCAGACCGCGACCCAGGCCACGCCCTCGGCCGGCCGGCGCCACCCACATCCGCTTGATCTCGGCCAGGTCGGGGCGGTGGAAGGTCAGCCCGACGCAGCCCATCGGTGCGCCGTCGAGAACGGCCACGACGAAGAGACCGGACGGCGGCGAGAGGGCGTCGGGATCCTCGGCCAAGGCGTCCGCCGAGTCGAACCCGGCCTCGAAGCGGGCGTCGAGCTCGGCGAAGTACTGCTCGAGGCACCAGCGGGCGTCGGGATCAGTGGCCGGCCGGACCTCGAAGCGAATCCCCTGGTCGATGCCCAAACGCTAGCGCCCGCGAACTCCCCGCATTGCTGACCGCTCGGGCCCACCTCATCGGCCTCAGCGGTCATGGATCCAAGGGGTCGGTAGCCTGCCGGGGTGGTATCGCGCTTCTGGGTCGAGACCCTCGGCTGTCCGAAGAACCAGGTCGACTCCGACAAGTTGACCGGGACGCTGCTGGCCGACGGGCTCGAGCCGGCGACCGCGGCCGACCAGGCCGACCTGGTCGTGGTCAACACCTGTGCCTTCATCGAAGAGGCCAGGCAGGAGTCGATCGACGTCATCCTGGCGTTGAGCGAGCAGCGCCGGGAGGGGGCCGAGCTGGTGGTGACCGGGTGCCTGGCCGAGCGGTACGGCGGCGACCTGGCGACGGCGCTGCCGGAAGCCGACTCGGTGGCGGGGTTCGGGGTCCCCGTCACGCTGGGCGCCAAGCCGCAGGTACCGAGCCTCGACCTGCTGGAGCTGCCCCGCCCGCCGGCCGAGGCTCCGTGGGCCTACGTGAAGATCGCCGAGGGCTGCGACCGCAACTGCGGCTTCTGCGCCATCCCGACCTTCCGCGGCCCGCAACGCTCCCGCACCGTCGAGTCGATCCTCGACGAGGTCGACGCGCTCGGCGCGAGGGAGATCGTGCTGGTCGCCCAGGATCTCGCCTCGTTCGGGCGTGACCAGGGCCGGGGCTCGAAGGCCATCGTGCCGCTCGTCCAGGCGGTGGCGGCCCGGGTCGACCGGGTGCGGCTCCTGTACCTGTACCCCTCGGAGCTGAACGACCGGCTGATCGACGCCATCTGTGCCACCGGCGTCCCGTACTTCGACCTCTCGTTGCAGCACGTCTCACCTCCGCTGATGCGCCGCATGCGGCGCTGGGGCGACCGAGAGCGCTTCCTGGAGCGCATCGCCGCCATCCGGGCCCGGGAGCCGGAGGCGGCCTTCCGCTCGAACTTCATCGTCGGCTACCCCGGCGAGACCGAGGACGACCACGACGAGCTGCTCGCCTTCCTCGCCGAGGCCGAAGTGGACTGGTGCGGCTTCTTCGCGTACTCGCGAGAGGAGGCGACCTATGCTGCGGGCCTCGACGGGGTCGTCGACCCGGCGCTGGTAGCCGAGCGTCTGGCCGAGCTGGGCGAGATCCAGGACGCGATCACTGCGAGAAAACGTGACCAACTCATCGGCCGGGGAGTCGAAGTACTCGTGGACGAGGTAGGCGTGGGGCGCACTTTCCGGGAGGCACCCGAGATCGACGGCGTCGTTCACGTCCCCGACTCGCTCCCCGTCGGCACGTTCCAGGCCGTCACCGTCACCGACGCGGCCGGCCCCGATCTGGTCGCCCGGCCCGGGAGCGCCTCGTGAACCAGGCCGCCCCGTCGTACGCGATCGCCGGCCTGGCGTCGCCGGCCAACGTGCTCACCATCGGTCGGATCCTGGTGTCGCCCCTCCTGTTCTTCTTGATCGTCGAGGCCGAGCCGTCCCACGGCACCACCTGGGCCGGCTTCACGCTGGGCTGGATCCTCGGCGCCAGCGACTTCCTCGACGGGCCCCTCGCCCGCCGCCAGGGGACAGCCAGCCGCTCGGGCGCGTTCCTCGATCCTCTCGCCGACAAGGTCGTCGTGCTCGGTTGCGCCTACAGCATGGTGGCCGTCGGGCGTCTCCACTGGTTCCCCGTGGCGCTGGTCACGGCGCGCGAGCTGACCGTCAGCGCCATGCGTGTCTACTACGCCCAGCAGGGCGTGTCGGTCCCGGCTCGCCGGTCGGGCAAGATCAAGACCGTCGTCCAGGGCCTGGCCCTCGCCGTCGCGATCGCGCCGCCCCTCGAGGACTCCCAGGGACTCGTCGACGCCTGCTGGTGGTTCGCAGTCGGGGTCACGCTCGTCACCGGATGGCAGTACATCCGTGACCGCGAGCTGGCGACGTCCACGGCCCGCTCCTGAGCCCCCGAGCCCGTCGTCGAGCCATGAACTGTGAGGTCGTCGCGGTCGGGAGCGAGCTGTTGCTGGGCCAGATCGTCGACACCAACTCGTCGTGGATCGGCGAGCA
>JBFJYB010000179.1:0-5673 GCA_041622835.1 Acidimicrobiales bacterium
GGCCGGCGGGCTCCAGATGGCCAGGCGGGGGCAGCCCTCGACGGCGCAGGCGTACCCGTCGACCGCCGGCTCGGCGACCTCGCCGTCCGGTCCCATCAGCAGCGGCACCATGGTCTCGCCGGTCCCGTACTCGAGGCGGCCCAGCACGGTCCAGCTCCCGTCGGTGTCGATCCACGTCGGGACGGCGTCACCGCCGACAACCATCCGGTCGAGCTCACGGCCGCTGGCGGTCGCCACCGTCACCAGCGCCAGGTCGAGCGGAAGGTTCTCCTCGACCATCGTCGCCGATCGGTGGGCCCAGGCGATTGCGGCCGTGTCGCCGTCGGGGGCGATCGCCGCCGAGACGAAGACCTCGCAGAAGTCGTCGCCGCAGGCTTCGACCTGCTCGCCCTCGCACTGACCGGTCAGCGGCGATGCGACTGCGGCCGTCGCGACGTCGGAGCCGTAGCCGATCCACCGCTCGGCCGAGGGCGCACCGAGCAGCTCGACCGTCGGCAGCATCCCGATGCAGCTCGCCGGCGATCCGTACGGCGTCGCCTCCAGCACCGCCCACTCCTGACCGATCGCGTAGCTCACGCCACCCGACTCGAAGCTGCCGACGGTTCCGAGGAGGAGGCGTTGCCCGTCGACGAGGCCGTGGGCCACCAGCACGGTCCTCTGGAAGTCCCATCTGCACTCCTCGTCGGCGCACTCGTTCGGCAGCTCGATGGCCTCGGCGTAGATCGCGGTCGGCGTCCCGTCGAGGAGGGCGACCTGCTGGAGGCTGCGCCAGAGGGCTTCGGGATCGGCGTCCAGCACCACCGGCTCGTCACCCACGGCCGGGATCCAGGCGATCGTCGCCGGCCCCTCCTCGGCGAACTGGACGACCAGACCCCCGCGGTGATCCGAGAGGGCGACGTCGACCGGCGGCCCGGCCAGGACCGTCTGGACGTCGTCGCCCGACAGCAGATCGACACCGCCGTCATGGGGCACGAGCAGCGCCGGCGGCTCGGCGACCGAGACCGGGGTGGGCGTGGGCGTGGGGGTGGGATCCGGCTCCGGGGCGCGGGTGGGCGTCGGCACCGGCGGCTCGGTCGGGAGGACTGCGTCGGTGCCGACATCGGTTCCGCTGCCGCACGCCACTACGAGCAGCGCGCTCGCCGTCAGGATCGCCAACGATCTGCGGGTCCGCATCGCCGCCTCCCACGTCATCGTCCCTTCCCGCCCACCGTCGCGCCCGGTGGGTTCGCCCGCCAGAGGACAAAGCCCAGTGCTGGCCGGTACGCGCTAGCGCGTGACGCGGCCGCTCAGGAAGTCGATCGAGCGGGTGACGGTGGCGGCGACGAACCGTTCCAGCCTGGGCGCGGCCATGAAGCGGGCGGTGGCGTCGAGGGGCAGCGACGAGCGCAGACGGAGCGCCTCCTCGGTGGCGGCCACGCTCATCTTGACCGCGTGGGCGTGGACGATGAACGCGGTGGTGCCGTCGAGGAGCGCTTCGTGCTGGAGCGACCGGCCGTACTCGGCCAGGTCGGCCGAGCGGGGCTCGACCTCGGCCCGCGCGCCGACCTCGGTGTGCCACTCGTGTCGGCCCGTCCAGTTGGCGAGGAACGCGGTCCAGAGCACGAGCCGGACGAGGTCGGGCGTCACCGGCGCCCCGGCGACGTGCCACCGCACCGCCTGGGCGTAGGTGATCCCGTGGGTGATGTCGAGCCAGCCGAAGTCGTCGTGGAAGTCGCGCTCGCCGGCCGGGTCGTACCGCAGCATGCGCTCGCTGACCGCGGCGGTCACCGTGTCGAGCACGCCGTCGAGGCCGGCGCCGGCCCGCAGCGCCGCGCCGGTGGCCAGCGCCGCCTCGGTGCGGTCGTCGCCCAGGAGGGCCGCGAGCAGACGGCCGTCGTCGGCCCACGTCGGGTCGGGCTCACCGGCGGCTTCGGCCAGCTCGTCGAGGTCGACCTGGTCGACGCCGCGGTGGAACAGCTTCATGTACGGCAGCGTGTCCTCGCGGGTGCCGTACACGATGGTGGGCACGAGGTAGGGCAGGACGGTGTCGGCCCGCTCCCACCCCAGCCGGTCGAGCAGCTGGAAGGCCTTCTGCGAGTAGATCGCGCCGTGCCCGTAGGAGAGATGGTGGTCGCTGACGACGTCGGTGAACCAGGGCCGCAGGTCGCCGGCACCGAACCCGGAGGCGATCGCGCCGCGCAGCACCGCCTGGGCCGGCTCGAGCTGCTCGTCCTCGACGAGGCGCCGGAACTCGGACCGGGGATCGGCCGGGAGGTCGGCGACGGGGTCGGGCAGCGGCTGCACCGGGCGGTCGCGCTCCTGCTCGGCGACCCCGGCGATGGCCTGGACGATCGGCAGGGCCCGGTCGTCGCCCTCGTGGTGTTCGACCATCGACAGGCAATCGGTCAACGAGGCGATCGAGTGGCCCCAGCCGAACTCGGCACGAGGTGCGCCGTAGGCCACCGCCTCCCAGATCAGCTCGCCTGGGTTGGCGTCGGCCCTCAGCAGCCGCACGACGTCTCGCGACACCTGGCCCACGTAGTCGTTCGCCATCCCGCGCCGCAGGCTGGCCAGGAGCTTGGGTCGCTGCTCGGCGGGGTCGGGTCGGCGGATCGTGACCGAGACGGTGCCGTCGGAGGCGACGTCGACGGGGTGGGTCGGCACGTCTTCCTCACCGAGCATGCACCGGCCGTCGGTCACCCGGAACTTCCAGTTGTGCCAGGCGCAGGTGAGCAGGTCGCCGTCGAGCTGGCCGGTCGTCAGGCCGTAGCCCTCGTGGGGGCAGGCCTGGTCGAGGGCGAAGACGCCGTCGGCGGTGCGCACCAGGCACAGGCGCTGGCCGTCCACCTTCACCATCTTCATGCTCGAGACGGCCAGGTCGTCGAGGTGACCGACCGAGGTCGGGTTGCCTGTCGTCGTCGTGGGGTTCACGCCGACAGACGGTAGAACTTCAAGCATGGTTGAAGTCAAGAGGTTGACGATCGGCGAGATCGCGGCCCGGGCCGGAGTCGCCACCTCCGCCCTCCGGTTCTACGAGGACCACGGCCTCATCCGATCCGAACGCAACGACGCCGGCCACCGTCGCTATCCAGCCGACGTGTTGCGGCGCGTCAGCTTCATCCGCACTGCGCAACGCGTGGGCCTGTCGCTCGGGGAGATCGGCGAGGCGCTGGGATCGCTTCCCGACAGCCGGACCCCGACCGCAAGGGACTGGGACCGGCTGGCTCGATCGTGGCGCCCCCGGCTCGACGACCAGATCGCGCTCCTGACCCGTCTGCGCAACCAGCTCGACGAGTGCATCGGCTGCGGCTGCCTGTCGCTGGAGTCGTGCGGTCTGTGGAATCCCGACGACGTCGCCGCCGACCTGGGAACCGGGCCGCGCTACCTGCTCAGCGACGAGCGACCGGTCTCGCCGCCCTCGGGACCCGAGCCGGTTCGCCCCTAGAGTTGTCCGCGTGTCTACCTATCTCGTGACGGGTGGCTGCGGCTTCATCGGCGCCAACTACCTTCACTTCCTCGCCGATCGTGAGCCCGACGCCACCATCGTCGCCGTCGACAACCTGAGCTTCGCGGCCAACGAGCCCAACCTCGACCCGATCCGCGACCGGTTCGAGCTGGAGATCGCCGACATCGCCGACTACGACCGGATGGCCGACATCTACCAGCGGTATCGCCCCGATCTGGTCGTGAACTTCGCGGCCGAGAGCCACAACGACCGGGCCATCAACGAGCCCGGCCGGTTCATGCGGACCAACGCCCTCGGCGCCCAGACGATGCTCGAGTGCAGCCGCATGTTCCCGGTGCGACGACACGTGCACGTCTCGACCATCGAGGTGTACGGCGAGCTCCCCGACGACGCCGACCACTTCACCGAGGCGAGCCCGCTGAACGCCAAGACGCCCTACAGCGCAGCCAAGGCCGCCGGTGACCAGATCGTGCGGGCCTACATGCAGACCTATCCCGACATGGACGTGGCGATGACCCACTGCGCCAACAACTACGGGCCCTACCAGCTCCCGGAGAAGCTGATCCCGCTGATGATCACCAACGTCCTGCGCGGTCGCAAGGTGCCTGTCTACGGCGATGGCCTGCAGCGCCGCGACTGGCTGCACGTGATCGACCACTGCCGGGCGATCCACACGATCCTCGACGCCGAGCTCGAACCGGTGACCGAGAAGGCGGCCACCGACCCCGCGCTGCTCCCGATCTTCGACGTCAGCGCCCGCCACGAGATGACCAACCTCGACATCGTCGAACGGGTCCTGCACGCCCTCGACCGTGACCCGGCCGAGTGGATCGAGCACGTGCCCGACCGCCCGAACCACGACCGGCGTTACCTCATCAACCCCGACAAGATCGAGACCGAGCTGGGCTGGGCGCCGAGCATCGAGTTCGAGACCGGACTGGCCGAGACGGTCCGCTGGTACGTCGAGTCCGAGTCGTGGTGGCTCGACATCTTCGAGCGCAAGGGCGAGCTCCAGATCAACTGGGGCTGACCCCGACAAAGGGACCTTCGCGACGGGCGGCGGGGGTCGGGTCGGAGTACCGTCGTAGGCGGTGATCAGACGCCACGCGCCGGCCGACGGGCTCCGGGTGTGGGACCAGCCCGACCCGAACGCTGCCCCGTTCGCGACGGTGCCCCCCGGGCACGAGCTCGAGCTGATCGAGGAGAACGAGCTGGGGTGGGCTCGGGTGCGCATCGGGCCCGGACAGGAGGGGTGGGTCGACGGCCGCCAGCTCGTCGTCCCGGGCGCCGCACCGGAGACGTCGCCGCCGTCGGAGTCCGGACCATGGCGCTGGGTGGTGGCGGTCGTCATCGGCGTGCTGGCCATCGGTGGCGCCGTCGTCGGATACCTGGCCACGCAGGACGACGACGACGCCGGCATCGTCGCGACCCGCGCCGCCGAGGGCGCCGATGCGACCGAGACCGACACCGACGCCGAGCAGGGCGGGGAACCCGAGCCGGAGGGCGACGAGCCGGATCCCGATGGAGGGGACGGCGAGCAGACCGGAGGCGACGGGGGCGAGGAGCCCGAACCCGAACCCGAGCCGGAGGGGCCGACCTCGGCCGGGTCGTTCGACTTCTCCGACGGGCTGCTCGAGCAGGCCCTGGCCGACGGCGCCGCCAACCCGCTCGCCGACGGATCCCTGCCGGCTCGCGACGATGTGGCCACCGCCCGGCTGGTCAGCGGGCTCGCCGAAGGCGGCTTCGACCTCACCGGCCTCCAGCTCACCGTGTACAAGGGCGGGACGGCACCGTCGTTCCTGCTCATGGAGTCCGACGACTCGGCGGCACTGGTGAACGACGACGCCGGAGCCGAGACCTTCGTGCCCGAGCTGCTGGCCTCGCCCGGCGTGGCCGACGTCGATCGGCTGGTCATGCAGCACAGCAGCAGCGACGACCAGGGTCCGTTCGTCGTGACCCTGTCGCTGCGGATGGACGATCTCCGGGAGGCGGCCAACACCGGGGCCGACGTCTTCGACCGGATCGCCGTGCAGGTGGAGCGCTGATGTCACGTCGTGCCGTCGCCCGGCTGGCGCCGATCCTGCTGGCCATGTTCGTCCTGACCGGCTGTCTCGACGAGCTCGCCACGCTCTTCGAGATCATGGCCTACGAGGAGTCCGACGACCCCGAAGTGCGCGAGGTCGGCAAGACGATCCGCGAGATCGAGAAGGAGCGCGAGGCCCGCGACA
>JBFJYB010000180.1:0-5667 GCA_041622835.1 Acidimicrobiales bacterium
CTGGCCGACAGCGGGGCACGCGTCAGCCGCATCGAGCGCCGTCGGCGGCGCCTCGAAGACCTGTTCGGGGTGGTGCCGGCGTGACCGTCGACGGCGGCGCCCAGATCCTCGACCGGGGCTACCGACGGTACGAGGGCGCCCGGTCGGGCCTGGTGGGGGCGATCCGATCGGTCGCCTGGCACAGCACCCGCAGCATTCTCGGGCTCGGCCGCAAGGCACGGCACAAGGTCTTCCCGGTCATCGTGGCCCTGGTGGCCTTCCTCCCAGCCGTGATCTTCCTCGGCATGGCCATGCTGATCGGCGACCTACTCGAGGACGAGATCCGGCCCGCCTACTGGGAGCTGTTCGGTTTCTCGTGGGTGGCCATCGTGTTGTTCGCCACCCTCGTCGCCCCGGAAGCCATCGTGCGCGACCGGCGGGACGGCATGTTCTCGCTCTACCTCTCGACGCCGCTCACGCGATCGACCTACCTCGGCGCCAAGGTGATCGCCGCCATGGGCACCTTGACGATCATCATCCTCGGTCCGCCCCTCCTCGCCCTGATCGGCTACACCCTCCAGAGCCAGGGCCCCGACGGCGTCACCGAGTGGTTCGAGGTTCTCGGCAAGCTGGTGGCGTCCGGCCTGCTCATCGCGGCCGTACTCACCGCGGTCAGCCTCGGCGCTTCGAGCCTCACCGATCGACGGGCCTTCGCCAGCGTGGCGGTGATCATGGTCCTGATCGGCTCGCTGACCGTCACCGCGGTGCTGATCGAGCAGGCAGGGGCGTCGGACAACCTGCAGGCGTTCAGCCCCTTCGCGGTCTTCGAGGTGGCGCCTCGGATGTTCGGCGACCGATCCGAGGACGCCCAGGGCTTCGACACGTCGCTCGTGGCCGCCGCCACCGTCGGCTGGACAGCCGCCGGCGCGGCGGTGATGTGGTGGAGGTACCGGCGGCTGGGGGCCGTGTGACCAGCACCCTCCCACCACCCCCCGCACCGGCGCCCCCCCCCCCGGCGGGACCGATGGTCGAGGTCCAGAACGTCACCAAGGCGTTCGGCGACGTGATCGCGGTATCCGACGTGAGCTTCACGGTCGGACCGGGCGTCACCGCCCTGCTCGGCCCCAACGGAGCGGGCAAGTCGACGCTGTTCCGGGTGCTGTGCGGCCTCACCCCGCCCACCGACGGCGCCGTCCGCGTGCTGGGGGAGGACGCTCGCCGTCATCGCGACGTGAGAGGCCGCATCGGCCTGGTTCCTCAGCAGGACATGCTGTTCGATCGCCTCTCGGCCCTTCAGTTCGTCGAGCTGGCGGCGATGACCCACGGCGTGAGCGACGCCGCGGATGCCGCGGTCCGGATGCTGGGCCACGTCGAGCTCGATCCGGACGAGCCGAAGATGGTCGGCGCCTACTCGAAGGGCATGCGCCAGCGCGTGAAGCTGGCGGCCGCGCTGGTCAACGACCCCGATGTGCTGATCCTCGACGAGCCTCTCACCGGCCTCGATCCCGTCCAGCGCAACCGGATGATCGACCTCTTCCACAACCTCGGCGAGTCGGGGAAGTGCGTGCTCGTGTCGAGCCACGTCCTCGACGAGGTGGCCCGGCTCGGCTCGAAGGTTCTCGTCATCGCCCAGGGCCGGCTGGCGGCTACGGGCGACTACCGGGCGCTGCGGAACCTCATGGACGACCGGCCGCACCGCATCAAGATCGGCGTCGACGACGCCAGGACCTTCGCGGCCGCCCTGATCGAGCGGGGGCTGGTCGACGGCGCGTCGGTCCGGGGACCCAGCGTCGTGATCGACACCGGCGACATCGACACCTTCGGTCGGGCGGTCGCCGGTGTCTCGAAGGAGCTCGACACCCGCCTGCGAGAGGTGGTCCCCCTCGACGACGATCTGGAATCGGTGTTCCGCTACCTCGTGGAGCGACGATGACGCGATCGGTGCCCCCCGCTCGCGCCGTGGCCCTCACTCACCGGCTGCTCATGCGCCAGCTCGTCACGCGGGGACGGATAGGTGCACTCCTCGCGCTCGGGGCGATCGTCCTGATCGTGTCGGCCGCGGTCGGTGCGTCCGACGAGGTCGACGATCGGCTCGAAGCCGGCGTCCAGGTGATGGCGAACGTCGGGTTCACGCTCGTGGTGCCCGTGGTCGCCCTGGTGTTCGCGACCGCCGCGCTCGGCGACACCCGCGAGGACGGCACCCTCGTGTACCTCTGGCTGCGGCCCATGGACCGGGCGCCGGTGGTCATCGGCGCCTGGCTGGCCGCCATCACCGTGAGCCTTCCGATTATCGTCGTGCCGCTCACCGTCGCCGCCGCGCTCACGCGCGGCGGGAACACCCTGGTCGGCGCCACCGTCCTCGCCGCCGTGGTCGGCGTACTGGCCTACTCTGCGGTGTTCCTGCTGCTCGGCCTCGTACTCAGGAACTCCATCGTGTGGGGCATCGGGTACGTGATCCTCTGGGAGGGGGTCCTGGCCTCGTTCTTCTCGTTCGCCGCCAAGCTCGCCATCCGCGGCTACACCCGCTCGATCATCACCGCCCAGACCGAGGTCGACCTCGACCTGGGCGACCTGTCGCTCGCCGCCGGGGTCATCGTGCCGCTGCTCGTGACCGGGGCCGCGCTCGCCCTGTCGACCGCTCGGCTCGGCAACCTCGACGTCGCCTGAAGGTGCGGCCGGCGACCGCTAGTCGGCCGTCGCCACGCCGATGGGGCAGCTCACGCCGGTGCCACCGAGCCCGCAGTAACCGGCGGGGTTCTTGGCCAGGTACTGCTGGTGGTAGTCCTCGGCGAAGTAGAGCTCGCCGACCTCGAGGATCTCGGTGGTGATGGGCCCGTACCCGGCCTCGGTCAGCCGGGCCTGGAACTGGTCTCTCGACGCCTCGGCCGCAGCCCGCTGCGACTCGTCGAACACGTAGATCCCCGATCGGTACTGAGTGCCCACGTCGTTGCCCTGGCGCATGCCCTGGGTGGGGTCGTGGTTCTCCCAGAAGATCTTCAACATCGCCTCGTACGACGTCACGGCCGGGTCGAAGACGACCAGCACGACCTCGTTGTGGCCGGTGCGGCCCGAGCAGACCTCGTGGTAGGTGGGGTTGGGGGTCAAGCCGCCGCCATAGCCGACTGCCGTGGTGTACACGCCCGCCGCCGTCCAGAACGTGCGCTCGGCCCCCCAGAAGCAGCCCATCCCGAACACCGCGACCTGCATCCCGTCGGGGTAGGGCGGTTCGAGCGGGTTGCCGTTGACGAAGTGTGCCGCCGGTACCGACATCTTCTCATCGCGTCCCGGCAGCGCATCGGCTGGGTCGGGCATCGCGGCCTTGTCGCGTCCGAACAGTCCCATGGGTCCACACTCCTGGTCGGCACTCAGCCTAACGAGGTGCCGGCATCTCCCGGTCGTCGTTGGATGGGGCCGGATTGCGGCAACGGCGACCCGGGAGATCCGGTGGATCTGCCCCGGCAGATGGAGCAGAAGCAATGCTCGACCTGGCCGACCGCCAGGAGTGCGAGGATCCGCCGTGCGAGACCTTGAAGCACCAGCTCACGGTCGACCTGGCGTTGGCTGCGGGTCCCTACGACTCTGCCGAGGCGGCCGGGCTCGACGGGCAGCTGGGCGCCTACGACCCGAGCGGCGGCGAATCCGTCGGCGTGCTGGGGACCGTTGAGGGCATCGTCCTCTGCCACTGCACCTTGGCGCGAGCGGTCAGCCGGCGTCGTCACCCCAGAACCGCTGCCAGCTCGGCTCGTCGTAGGGGAGCGTGCCGAGCCCGGTGTGGTTCTGGGGCCAGTTGGCCGGGGCCAGCCCGAGGGGGCTGGTTCCGACCTCGGCGCCGTAGAACAGCTGATGGTCGCGCCGCAGGAAGTACCACTCGCCGTCGCGGCGGACGTAGGTGTCGTCGTAGCGGATCGCCTGGTGGATCCAGCGGTCGCCGTCCTGGATCTCGGCCTTGCAGTAGACGTTGCCGGTGGCCCGGTCCGGGTCGAGGAAGTCGATCACGTGCGTTCCCACGTTGAGGATCGTGACCTGGACCTCGCGCAGCGACCGATCGAACAGCGGGCGCACGTCGCCGACGAACAGCGAGGCGAGGCCGTCGAGGTCGCGGCGATCGAGGTTGTGCGCGTAGCGGGCGACGAGCTGGCGGATCTGTTCGGTCGACCACAGCCGGTCGAGCTGCTCGGCCGGGGTCAGATCCCGGGTGCTCACCCCTCGTCGCCGATGGGGTTCGACAGGAGGCCGATCCCGTCGATCTCGACCTCGACCTCGTCGCCGGTGGCCATGAACAGCGGGGGCTCCCGCCTCGATCCGACCCCGCCCGGCGTGCCGGTGGCGATGACGTCGCCGGGTTGGAGCCGGGTGAACGTCGAGAGGTAGGCGATCAGCTCGGCGACGCCGAAGATCATGAGATCGGTGGTGGCCGACTGGACCACCTCGCCGTTCAGCCTCGTCTCCAGCGCCAGCCGCTGGGGGTCGGCCACCTCGTCGGCGGTGACGAGCCACGGGCCGAAGGCGCCGCTGCGGTCGAAGTTCTTGCCCGGCGTGAACTGGCTCGTCTGGTACTGGTAGTCGCGCACGCTGCCGTCGTTGAAGCAGCTGTAGCCGGCCACGTGGGCCAGCGCACCGCTCGCGGGAATGCGGCGCCCGCTGTAGCCGATCACCACCGCCAGCTCACCCTCGAAGTCGAACTGGTCGCTCTCGGGCGGCTTGATCATCGTCTGCCCGTGCCCGACCACCGAGCCGGCGAAGCGGACGAACACGGTCGGATGATCGACGGGCGGGTGACCGGTCTCGTCGCGATGGGCCACGTAGTTGATCCCGACGCAGAAGATGCGGGGGGCGTCGGGGAGCACCGCCTCGAGCTCGACCTCGTCGAGCGCGAAGTCGGGTGTGGCCCCGTAGGCCGGCCCCCGCAGGCCTCCCGGACCGAACCGGCGGAAGGCCTCGCTCAGGGTCGGCACGTGGAGCCGGCGGCCGAGGTCGACCACGCCACCGTCGTCGACCGCGCCGAACGACGCCGTGTCGCCCCGGCGAAACGAAACCAGCCGCATCCGGAGAAGGCTACGGCCCCCAGGCCCCCGTCAACGCTCGCGCCGTCGCGTCGAGGGCGTCGTAGGCCGCCGGGATGGCGAGGTGCATGGTGTAGAAGGCGTGGATCTGATCGTCGAACGGCAGACGCTCGACCGCCACACCGTTGGCCTCGAGCCGGTCGGCGTAGGCCCGGCCCTCGTCGCGTAGCGGGTCGTAGCCGCAGGTGATCACCAGGGCAGGTGGGCACCGGGCGAGCACTTCGTCGGTGGCGTACAGGGGCGAGATCCGAGGGTCCTTCAGGTCGACGTCGAGCCCGCCGAGGTAGTGATGGCGGAACCACTCCATCGACGCCTTGGTGAGCAGGTATCCCTCGGCGTTCTCGTCGATCGACGGGAAACTCATGCTCAGGTCGACGGCCGGGTACACGAGCACCTGGAAGCCGAACACGCCGGGGAGCTGCTGGGTGGCGACCGCGCTCAGGTTGCCGCCGGCCGAGTCGCCGCCCACCGCCAGCCGTTCCGGGTCGCCGCCCAGGTCGGCGGCGTGCTCGCTCACCCACCGGCTGACTGCCAGCACGTCCTCGACGCCGGCGGGGAACGGGTGCTCGGGAGCCAGCCGGTAGTCGACGCTCACCACCATGGCGCCGACGCGGCTGCACAGCTC
>JBFJYB010000181.1:0-5653 GCA_041622835.1 Acidimicrobiales bacterium
GACCCCCGTGTGAGCGCCGCGTTGACGGCGCGGTTGCCCGCCAGTCGCTGGAGCGCCACGATGCCGTCCGCCCCGGGGTGGGTCGGAAGCCCTTGGGCCAGCCAACGGTCGGTCACAGCAGTCGGTGACGCCGGCACCCGCCCGCGGGTGGCGGGCGACCACGACCCCGCGCCCTCGGGTGACGAACGGTGGGCACGGGTGCGCCGGCCCGCCACCTCGTTCGCCCCGCTCCCCCTCCCGTTCCCCCCCGACACGCTCGTCTACCCCCCCGGTGGCTCCGTGCCCACACTAGTGCCACCCGACCCCGACGGCGCCTGGCATCCCGATCGACTAGCGCGGCGAGGTGACGTCGGTCTCTGGTCCGATCGCGTCCCACAGGCCGTCGGCGTGGTTCCAGCGGGCGAGGGTCAGCGAGTCTCGGGTGTCGGCCTTGGTCGAGCTGACCGATGCGTAGGTACGCCCCGGCACGGCGAAGTCCTCGATGGTGTCCCGAGCGGCGTCGAACGACTCGTTGGTCAGGTCGGCTCCCGCCTCGGTGGCGAGCTGCTCGAAGATCGCCAGCTGCATGCACACGTTGAAGGTGCCGGCCCAGTAGTCGATCTCGCCCGAGCCCAGCTCCTCCGGTGGGCGCACCTCGACACCGAGCGCCTCCTCGACCACGTCGACACAGCGGTCGAGTGCCGGGTCGTCGGGTTGCGACGGGCTGTAGTCGATCAGGACCGTGCTCTCGTCGGTCAGGTTGTTGGCCGGGTTGGAGACCCACTGGTTCACGCTCTCCCCGAGCAGGTAGAGCAGGGTGAACTCGTCGCCGGCGGCGAGGACGGTCTCGTAGATGAAGGGGGCGTCGCCGGTGACGAGGATGGTCGACGAGCCGTCGGCCCGGGCCCGCTCGAGGATCACCTCGGTCTCGGCGATCGTCGCGTTCTCGTCGGAGCTGTCGGCTGCGATCGTGTTGGTGGTCACCTCGACGCCCGCGGCCTCGAACGCCTCCTCGGTGAGGTCGTTGACCGAGGCGAACTCCGGGTTGGCTCCGATGATGACGACCGACCCCAGCTCGGCCAGCACCCCGGCCTCGTCGAGCAGCCGGACGAAGGCCGGCCCGCGGCGCTCGAGGCTCATGTCCTCCGACACCCACGGCGCACGGGCCCGCTCGACCTGGTCGGCTCGGGGGCGACCACCGACGACGATGGTCTCGTTCACGTCGGCGAAGCAGTCGTTCAGGCTCTCCATGCCCGGTCCGGTGAACCCGCCGAGGATGGCGAAGACCTCCTCGTCCTGGGTGAACTCGAGGCAGAGCGCCTCGGCCTGGGCGGCGAAGATGTCGCTCGGGATGTAGTCCTTGGTGATCACGTCGACCCGGCGGCCGTTGATCCCGCCGCGTTCGTTGAGGTCGTCGATCAGGGCGACGACGATGGGCTCGTAGTTGGCGAAGGCCAGGTCGAGGCCGAAGTTCTGGTTGAGCTCCTCGAAGTTGATGGTGGGGTAACCGACCTTGATCGCCTCGGCCGTGACGCCACGGAACGAGTCGGTCAGCGGGCCGTCGTCGGGGAGCGACTGGTCGGCCGGCTCCTGTTCGGCCGGCTCCTGGTCGGCCGGCTCGTCGTCGACGGCGGTCTCGGTCGACGGCTCGACGTCGCTCACCCGCGCGTCGGGCTCGCTGCTCGCGCAGGCAACCGCCACCAGCCCGACCAGCGCGGCAGTCGCCAACCTCACCCGTGCACCCCTCATCGGACGGGAACAGTACTCGGACCGTGGCCGGCCGCCGTCGCACGTGGGGCGCACAACTAGTGTCCGCGACGATGACCGAGCCGGCCGCCCCCGCATCACTCACCGCCGCGGTGCTCGCGGAAGAGGCGGCCCGGCAGCGGTCACAGCGGGATCCGGGCCGGGACCCGCTGGGCGCCGACCACGCCCTCGCCGGCGTCGGCGACGAGGCCACGACGATGAAGGCCGGGCTGACCAGGGGCGGCGCCGCCACCTTCGTCGTCCTGCTGCTGCTGAACAGCCTCGACGAGCTCGAGGCCGCGGCCTTGACGGTGCTCGCGCCCGACGTCCGCGACGCCCTCGGTGTCAGCGACGGCACGATCGTCTTCCTCATGGCGGCCTCGGCCGCGTTCCTCGTGCTGGGAGCCATGCCGCTCGGCTGGCTCGCCGACCGATGTCGCCGTGCGCCGATCGTCGCGTGGGCCGGCCTCGTGTTCTCGGCCATGGTGTTCCTGTCGGGCCTGGCGGTGAACGCCTTCATGCTGTTCTGGGCCCGCTTGGGTGCCGGCATCGCGAAGGCCAGCACGCTGCCGGTCCACTCCTCGCTCCTCGCCGACACCTATCCGATCGGCGTGCGGGGCCGGGTCGCGGCCACCAACGTCATGGCGGGTCGCGTCGTCGTCGCGTCGAGCCCACTGGTCGTCGGCGGGCTGGCCGAGGTCTTCGACTGGCGCGTCGCGCTCGTCGTGCTCGCGGTCCCGGTCGCGGCGGTCGCCGTCGCTGCCTTCCGCCTCGGCGAGCCGCCACGGGGGCAGTGGGAGCGGCGGTCTCTGGTGTCGCGCTCCATCGACGAGGACGAGGACGACGACGACGGCGCCCGGGTCACCGTCGAGGCGGCGTTCGGTCGCCTACGGGGCATCCGGACGATGCGGACGGCGAGCCTCGGGCTCGCGGCTGTCGGGTTCACGATCTTCACCGTCCCGGTTCTGGGCAGCCTACACCTCGAGGACGAGCTCGGTGCCACCGCGTTCGAGCGGGGGCTGGCCACCTCGATCGGCGGCTTCGCCGCCGTAGCGGTGCTGCCCTTCGTCGGTCGGCGCTTCGACGCCCTGTACCGCACGGACCCCACGCGAACGCTGCGGCTCCTGGGCCTGGTCGTGTTTCCGGCTGCGGTTCTGGTGCCGCTTCAGTTCGCCATGCCGAACCTGGTGGCGTTCGCGGTCGTCGGCGCGGCGCCGATCGTGCTGGGAGCGGCCGCGTTCGCCATGGTCCAACCCCTCGTGTGGTCGCTCGCGCCCTACCGCCACCGCGGCCTCGCGGTCGCCCTGCTCACCGCCCACGTCTTCCTGCTCGGCGCCGTCGGTGGGTCGCTGGCCGCCGCCTGGCTCGCCGACAGCCACAGCGTTCGCACCGCAGCCGTCGTGCTGGCCGTACCCGCCAACCTGGCCGGCGGATTGGCGTTCCTCCGGGGCTCCCGAAGCGTCCGCGGCGACCTGGCGCTCGTCGCCGCCGAGATCCACGACGAGGCGGCCGAGCACCTCCGCAGAACGACCGACACCGACGACGTGCCGGTTCTCGAGGTCGACGGCGTCGACTTCAGCTACGGCCCCGTACAGGTGTTGTTCGACGTCACCCTCCACGTCGCCAGCGGTGAGACCCTGGCGGTGCT
Organism: Acidimicrobiales bacterium; assembly: GCA_041622835.1. Lineage (GTDB taxonomy): Bacteria > Actinomycetota > Acidimicrobiia > Acidimicrobiales > JBFJYB01 > JBFJYB01. The sequence continues at coordinate 3,374 of JBFJYB010000181.1, forward strand.
CGGGCCCAACGGGGCCGGCAAGTCGACGTTGTTGCGGGTGATCGCCGGTCTCGCCACGCCCGATGGCGGCACGGTACGGCTCGACGGCCGGGCCATCACCTTCAGCCCGCCCCACCAGCGCGGGGCCCTCGGCATCGAGTTGCTGCCCGGCGGCGGAGGGATCTTCGGGTCGATGACCGTCCGCGACAACCTGGTCATCGGCAGCTACCGCTGTCGGAGCGACCCCCGGGAGGTCGACCGCCGCATCGCGCGGGTGCTCGACCTGTTCCCGGCGCTGACCCCGCGGCTCGACCAGGCCGCCGGCGACCTGTCCGGCGGCCAGCAGCAGATGCTGGCGTTGGCGAGGGTCATGCTCCACCAGCCCCGCCTCCTGGTGATCGACGAGCTGTCGCTCGGGCTGGCGCCGATGCTCGTCAGCGACCTCCTCGGCACCATCGAAGGGCTCAAGGCCGCCGGCCAGACGATGATCGTCGTCGAGCAGTCGCTGAACGTGGCGCTGGCGATCGCCGATCGCGCCGTGTTCCTCGAGAAGGGACAGGTCCGGTTCGAGGGACCGGCCCGAGAGCTCGCCGGGCGCGACGACCTCGCCCGAGCGACGCTCCTCGGGACCAGCGGTCTCCCCTGGATCGACGGCGGGTGATGCTCGCCACCTGGATCACCAGGCAGCTCGTGTTCAACGGCATCGTGACCGGGCTCGTGATCGGCCTGCTCGCGATGGGGATCGTGCTCGTCTACCGGTCGACGCGGGTGATCAACTTCGCGGTCGGAAACCTCGGGCTCCCCGGCGCCGCCCTGCTGGCGCTGATGCTGCTGAACTACGGGTTCCCGTACTGGGTCGGCCTGCCGCTGGTCCTCCTCCTCGGCGCCGCGATCGGCGGCGTCGTCGAGCTCACCGTCGTCCGCCGGCTGTTCGACGCACCGCGGGTGATCCTGCTGGTCGCCACGGTCGGTGTGGCCCAGCTGATGCGGGCCGTCATCGCCGCCTATCCCGACGCCGACGCGGCCGGCGAGCGCTTCCCCGTGCCCATCGGGTCGGCGTGGGAGGACGTGCTGGGGCTGCGCATCACCGGCCCGCAGCTCACCATCATCCTGGTCGTGCCGGCGGTCGCCGCCGGCCTGGGCCTCGGCCTGAACCGCACCGCCTTCGGGAAGGCGGTGGCGGCATCGGCCGACAACCCCGATCTCGCCCGGCTCTCCGGCGTCGACCCCCGGACCGTCTCGACCTTCGTTTGGGTCGTCGCCGGTCTGCTGTCGACGCTTTCCATCGTCCTGCTCTCGGGACAGGGCGGCAGCGTGACCGGGCTCGAGAGCCTGGGGCCCCTCACGCTGGGTCGGGCCCTGGTCGCGGCGGTCATCGCCGGCATGTGGTCGTTCCCCCGCGCCGTGGTCGCCGGGGTCGGCATCGGGGTGGCCGAGGCGCTCCTGCGGTTCAACTCGCTCTCGGAACCGGGCCTCACCGACTTCGTGCTCCTCGTCGCCGTGCTGGTCGCCGTGTACCTCCAGAGCCGATCCCGCCAGGAGGGCGAAGCCTTCGCCTTCACGCCGAAGACGACAGCGGTGCCCGAGCGCCTGCGGCACCTGTGGTGGGTGCGAAACCTCCCTCGGGGCGTCCTCGCCGCCGGGTTGGCCACCGCCATCGTGTTGCCGCTGATCGTGTCGCTGTCGGCCCGACACTTCCTCTACGCGTCGATCATCTGCTTCGCCATCTGCGCCGCGTCGGTCACGGTGATCACCGGGTGGGCCGGCCAGCTCTCGCTGTCGCAGATGACCTTCGCCGGGCTCGGCGCCCTGACGGCAGCCGCGCTCGATCGCGGCATAGAGCTCGACGTCGGCTGGCGCAGCACCCAGCTCGTCGACTTCGAGGCCGGCGGGCTCCCGTTCTTCGTGGCGATCGCCCTGGCGACCCTCGTGGGTGCCGGCCTGGCCGCGCTCATCGGGCTCGGTGCGCTGCGGGTGCGCGGGCTGCTGCTCGCGGTCAGCACCTTCGTGCTCGCTCTGGCCGCCCAGCAGTACCTCTATCACCGGCCGTTCTTCACCGCGGGCGCTCCCGGATCGGTGCCGTTCCGGCGCGGGACGTTGTTCGGCCTGGACCTGTCGAGCCAGCGTCGCTACTACTACGTGTGCCTGGGAGCCCTCGTCGTCACCCTCGCGGTCCTCGCCCGGTTGCGAGCGAGCGGCGTCGGCCGATCGACCGTCGCCGTCCGCGACAACCCGGAGGGCGCCGCCGCCTACACCGTGAGCCCCACGCGGGTGAAGCTGTCGGCCTTCGCCCTGGCCGGC
>JBFJYB010000182.1:0-5633 GCA_041622835.1 Acidimicrobiales bacterium
CCAGACCCTCGATCACGTCGATCCCGGGCCGCAGCATCAGGTGGTAGGTGTTGCCCAGGACGATCTGCACGCCCAGCCCCTCGAGATCGGCCGGCGTGAGCGTGCGCACCGCGGCCCGGGTGCCGACCGGCATGAAGCACGGCGTCTCGACGGTGCCCCGCCGGGTCGTGATGCGGCCGCGTCGGGCCGAGCCGTCGAGCGCCAGCACGTCGAACCCAAGGCGATCGCCGGTCATGGGTCGAACCGCCCCGCCCGTTCCACGAACCCTGACCGCTCGACGAACATCGCGTCGCCGAAGGACAGGAAGCGGTAGCCCTCGTCGAGCGCGACCCGGTACAGGTCCCGCCAGCGGGGGCCGGCGAACGCCTCCACCAGAACCAGCAGCGTCGAGCGGGGCAGGTGGAAGTTGGTCAGCAGGGCGTCGACCACGCGGAACTCGAACCCGGGCCGGATGAACAGGTCGGTCCGGCCCTCGGGGCAGCCCGAGTGGGCAGCCGCTTCGAGGGCCCGAACAACGGTGGTGCCGATCGCGACGACACGCCTCGCCTGCTTGCACCGGTCGAGGGTGTCGGGTCCCAAGCGATACGTCTCGCTGTGCATCGTGTGGTCGTCGAGGTGCTCGGCGGTGATCGGCCGGAAGGTGTCGAGACCCACCACCAGCTCGATCCGCTCGAGCCTCGCGCCCCTCTCCCGGCAGCGGTCGATCACGTCGGAGGTCAGGTGCAGCCCGGCGGTGGGGGCGGCCACCGACCCGTCGCGTTCGGCGTAGACGGTCTGGTACCGCTCGGGGTCGATGTCGGTGGCGGTCACGTAGGGCGGCAGTGGGACCTCCCCGTGGCGCTCCAGCAGCCCGCCCACCGCGGCCGGGTCGGCGAACACGACCCGACGCCGACCCTCGGCCAGTCGCTCGCCGACCGTCAGCACCACCGGCCCGCCTGCCTCGACGGCGAGGTCGGTGCCGGGGGCGACCCGCCGACCCGGCCGCACCAGCGCCTCCCACTCCCCCGGCCCGCCGCCGTGCGCCGCCGGGCGGGGCTCGAGCACCAGCACCTCGACGCTCCCGCCGGTCGGCTTGTGCAGGTGCAGCCGGGCGGGAAGCACCCGGGTGTCGTTGACGACGATCACGTCGCCCGGGCCGACCAGGTCGACGAGGTCGCGGGTGCGGAGATGAGCGGGCGGGCTCGTCGGCCCTCGGTCGACCAGCAGCCGGGAAGAGTCGCGCGGCTCGGCGGGGTGCTGGGCGATGCGATCGGGCGGCAGGTCGTAGTCGAACTGCGAGCTCTGCACCGCGTGGAGGGTAGAGGGCTCAGTCGAACAGATTGCGGGGCGGTTCGGTGGTGGGCGGCGCGGCCAGACCGAGATGGGCCCAGGCGGCGGGGGTGGCCACCCGTCCGCGGGGCGTGCGCATCAACAGGCCCTGCTGGATGAGGAACGGCTCGTACACGTCCTCGACCGTCTCGGCCGGCTCGCTGACGCTGATCGCGAGCGTCGAGAGCCCGACCGGCCCGCCCCGGAAGCGTTCGCACACCGCCGACAGGATGGCTCGGTCGACCTTGTCGAGGCCGCGCTCGTCGACCCCGAAGAGAGCGAGGCCGTCGTGGGCGACGGTCTCGTCGATGGTGCCGTCGGCCTCGACCTCGGCGTAGTCGCGCACCCGCCGCAGCAGCCGGTTGGCGATGCGGGGCGTGCCGCGGGCGCGTCGGGCGATCTCGAGGGTGCCGGACGCGTCGATCTGGACCCCGAGGATGCCGGCCGCCCGGGCCACGATCGCCTCGAGGTCGGGAACCGTGTAGTAGTCGAGCCGCGAGACCAGCCCGAACCGGTCGAGCAGCGGCTTGGCGATCAGGCCGGTGCGGGTGGTGGCGCCGACCAGCGTGAACCGGGGCAGGTCGAGCCGGATGGAGCGGGCGGCCGGACCCTTGCCCAGGACGATGTCGATCTGGAAGTCCTCCATCGCCGGATAGAGGACCTCCTCGACCGGCCGGGCCAGGCGGTGGATCTCGTCGATGAACAGCACGTCGCCCTCACCGAGGTTGGTGAGGATCGACGCCAGGTCGCCGGCCCGTTCCAGGGCGGGTCCCGAGGTGGCGTGGGTCGCGACCCCCATCTCGGCGCCCACGATGTAGGCGAGCGTCGTCTTGCCCAGCCCGGGCGGGCCGGCGAACAGGAGGTGGTCGGCCGATTGCCGCCGCTGGCGCGCCGCGCCCAGGAGGATGGTGAGGTGCTCCTTCAGCTCCTCCTGGCCGACGAAATCGGCCAGGGTGGCGGGTCGGAGGCCGTTGCGATCGACGTCGTCGTCGACGACGGCCTCGAGCTCCTCGGCGCCGTCGGCTGGCGTGGCCTCGGGCCGCAGCAGCTCCTCTCGCATCGCGTCCGACCGCCTCAGCCGCCGACGCCGAGCTTCTGGAGCGCCTGGCGCAGCAGCAGCGAGACGTCGTCGTCGGCCGGCAGATCGCGCAGCACGGCGCGGATCTCCTCCATGCCGTAGCCGAGACCGGTGAGGGCGTCCTGGACGTCGCCGACGACGCTGGGGGCAGTCGGGGTCACCAGCGAGATCGTGGCCGAGCTCGAGACGTCGGACACGTCGAGTCGCGACTTCAGCTCGACGAGGAGCCGGGCCGCGGTCTTCTTGCCCACGCCGGGGACCAGACACAGCGCGGCCAGGTCCTCGTCGACGAGGATTCGCTGGAGCGCAGCCGGCTCGTGGACCGACAAGATGGCCAGGGCCAGTGCCGGGCCGACGCCGTGGGCTCCGATCAGCGCCTCGAAGGTGCGGCGCTCGTCGGCGGTCGGGAACCCGTAGAGCGTCTGGGCGTCCTCGCGGATGTGATGGTGGACGTGGACGAACACGTCGTCGCCCAGCTCACCCAGGGTGATCGACGTGGCCGGCGCGACCGTGATCCGGTAGCCGACCCCGCCCACCTCGACCATCACCTCGTCACCGGTCCGGTCGATCAGCATGCCTCGCAGCGCGCCGATCATCGCGACCGTCCCATGGCTGCCATCGGGGCGTGGGCGATGTGGCACAGCGCGACGCCCACGGCGTCGGCCGCGTCGACCGGGCGCAGGGGCGTCTCCATGTCCAGCAGGGTCTGGACCATGATCTGGACCTGCTCCTTCGTGGCCTTGCCGTAGCCGGTCACGGCCTCCTTGACCTGGTTCGGCGAGTACTCGACCACTTCGCAGCCGGCGCTGGCCGCCTCGGCCATCACGATGCCGCTGGCCTGGCCGACCGACATCGCGGTGCGCACGTTGACCTGGAACAGCACCCGCTCGACCGCCACCACCACCGGGACCAGCTCGGCGATCAGCAGCCGGACCTCGCGCTGGAGCTCGGCCAGGCGGGTGGCGAGGCTGTCGGTCGGGTCGGTGCGGATGACGCCGGCCGCCACCGCAGTCGACCGCTTGCCCCGCCACTCGACGCAGCCGTAGCCGCACCGGGACAAGCCCGGATCGATACCCAGGACGAACATACGTACGACGGTAGCGGGCCAGAACCGGGAGGGCGGGGACCCCGGCCGCTGGCGTCGTCGCTCGCTCAGAGAGGTGGAGCCACGACCTCGACGAGGCCGGCCCCGGCCGAGCTGTCGACGGGATCGGTCGACTCGCCGTCGTCGAGGAGCTGGATGACGAGGATCACCAGGGCCACGACCAGCGCGAAGACCAGCACGGCGGTGACGACCCGCCGGAGGGCGGAGGTACCAGAGCTGAACATCCCCTCGGCGTCACCGAGCGGCGAGGCTTCCGGCCACGGGGCCCCCGCCTCCCATGGTGGACCCTCCTGGGGAGCTGCGGTGCCGGGCGACACCTGACCCGGGGGAACGGCGGCGAAGGGAGCGGGCTGGTCCTCGTGGGCTCCGAAGACCCAGTCGGGAAGGCCGTGAGCGCCCCGCTCGATCCCGGCGTCGGCCGGCGCGGGCCCGGGGGCGCGGCGAGGCGACTCCTCGGCGACGGCCCGTGCCTCCGGTGACCCGTCCGCATCGGTCGACGCGAGCCAACCCTCGGCCTCGACGTCGAAGGGCATCCCCGGACCGGCGGCGGGCGGCTGGGGATCGATGTCGGGCCCGGGGACCTCGGCCGGAGCGTAGAAGATGCCGGGGTCGACCCCCGCGCCGGCGGCGGCCAGGTCGAGCCCGTCGTCGCCGCCAGCCAGGAGGTCGGGCTCGGGCTCGTCGGGTTCGGGCTCGGGCTCCTCGATCGGCTCGGGCTCCTCGATCGGCTCGGGCGCCTCGGAGCCAGCCTCCACCGGCTCGGGCGGTTCGGGCTCGTCCGGCTCCGGCTCGACCGGCGCCTCCACCGGGTCGGGCTCGGCCGGGGCCTCCACGGGATCCGGCTCGACCGCGGCCGGGCTCTCTCCGGTGTCGGCGCTCGCCGCTCGCTCCGAGAGCGGACGCCGCAGCGACTCGATCTCGCTGTGCAAGCTGTCGAACTGGCCGCGCATGCGCTCGCGCAGCTCCCTCAGCTTGACCATGGCCTCGCTCTCGACCGCCGGCGCCTCCTCGGCGGCAGCCGGCTGGTCGCCGGCCTCGGGCTGTTCGTCGGCGTCGGGGTGGTCGTCTGGGGCCATGGTTGGCTCCTCGTCTCAGGGCTCGACGGCTTGGAGCACGTCGTCGGGGATGTCGAAGTTGGCGTACACGTCCTGGACGTCGTCGTGGTCGTCGAGCAGATCGATGAGCCGCAGGACGGCCCGGGCGTCGGCCTCCGACGAGACGGGAACGGTCTGGGTCGGCAGCAGCGTGACGTCGGCCGACTCGAAGGCGATGCCGGCCTCCTCCAGCGCAGCCCGCAGCGGGAGCAGGTCGGTCGGCTCGCACGTGAGCCGCCAGGTGTCGCCCTCGTCGACGAGGTCCTCGGCGCCGGCCTCGATCCCCACGCTCATCAGCTCATCCTCGTCCACGTCGCGAGAGAGCACGACGACCCCCTTGCGCTCGAACTGCCACGCCACCGCACCCGGCTCGGCCAGGCTGCCCCCGTTCTTCACGAACAGAGAGCGCACCTCGGAGCCGGTCCGGTTCCGGTTGTCGGTCAGCGCCTCGACCATCAGGGCGATCCCGGCCGGAGCGTAGCCCTCGTAGGACACCGGCTCGTAGGCCACGCCCTCCAGCTCGCCGGTCCCCCGCTTGACCGCCCGCTCGATCGTGTCGAGGGGCACCGACGCGTCCCGCGCCTTCTGGAACATCGTGCGCAGGGTGGGGTTGGCGTCGATGTCGCCCCCACCCTGGCGGGCGGCCACCTCGACCTGCTTGATCAGCTTGGCGAACAGCTTGCCCCGCTTCTTGTCGGCCGCACCCTTCTTGTGCTTGATGGTCGCCCACTTCGAATGGCCCGACATCCTGCTCCCTCCTGCGGCCTCAGGCCGCGACCATGTCACAGAACAGCCGATGGAGCCGCGAATCGCCGGCCAGCTCGGGGTGGAACGCCGACACCAGCACCGCGCCGGACCGGCACAGCACCGGTGCCCCGTCGACGGTCGCCATCACCTCGACCTCGTCACCGGCCCGCTCGACGACCGGGGCCCGGATGAACACGGCGTGGAACGGCGTCGCCTCCATGCCGGTCACCGTCAGGTCGGTCTCGAACGAGTCGAGCTGCCGCCCGTACCCGTTGCGCCGCACGGTGAGGTCGATGGCCGC
>JBFJYB010000183.1:0-5615 GCA_041622835.1 Acidimicrobiales bacterium
CCTCGTAGTCGGCGGCTGCGGCGCCGAGATCGCCGGCGCCGACCGGCATGCGGTACACGCTGGCGGGCTCGACGTGGGCGAGCAGTGCCTCGTCGAGCGTCGTGAGGTTGCGGTCGGTGTGGCCGTCGGGCGCGACCCGCTCGTCGACCTGGAACAGGTGCACGCGATCCCAGTCGACGTCGTCGCGCCCGGCCAGGAGCTCGAGCATCCGGCGGGGAGTGCGACCGCCGCTGACCGCCAGCGTGAAGACGCCCGACGCCCGGATCGCCCGGCTGGCGGCGTTGGCGATCTCGGCCGCGGCCCGCTCGGCCAGCGCCTCTGCGTCAGCCGTGACGACGAGTCGCATGGGTCAGTCCCAGCAGAGCTCTTCGGCCTGCCAGCAGCCGCCCTCGGGCAGCACCCGGTCGGCCTCTTCGGGTCCCCACGAGCCGCGGTCGTAGGCGATCACCGGCTCGGGGTCGACCAGCAGCGGCTCGATGATCCGCCACGCCTCCTCGACGCCGTCCTGGCGGGCGAACAGCCGAGGGTCGCCGGCCAGCGCGTCGCCCAGCAGGCGCTGGTAGGCGTCAGGCCCGTCGCCGGCACCGTCGCCGTACCCCACCGCCAGATCGACCGGCCGGCTCGTCATGTCGTTGCCCGGCTTCTTGGCCTGCACCGTCAAGCTGATGGTGTCGTCGGGCTTCATCTTGAACCGCAGCCGGTTGGGCTGAGGCGCCCGCTTCTCGTTCGAGAACAGCAGGTGCGGCGGTCGCTGGAACTCGATCTCGGCCTCGGTAAGGGTCTCGGCCATGCCCTTGCCGGCCCTGATGCAGAACGGCACGCCGGCCCAGCGCCACGAGTCGATCGTCAAGCTCATGGCTGCGTAGGTCTCGGTGTCGGAGTCGGGATCGACGCCGCGTTCTTCCCGGTAGCCGCGGTACTGGCCCCGGACGACGTCGCCGGGCTCGAGCGGCCGGATGGCCCGGAGGACCTTGACCTTCTCGTCGCGCAGGGCGTCGGCCTCGTCGGAGACCGGCGGCTCCATGGCGAGCAGGGCCACGACCTGCAGGAGGTGGTTCTGGACCACGTCGCGCACGGCGCCGATCCCGTCGTAGAAGCCGCCGCGGCCCTCGATGCCGAACGACTCGGCCATGGTGATCCGGACCGAGGCGACGTAGTGCCGGTTCCAGATCGGCTCGAGCAGCGTGTTTGCGAACCGGAAGACCAGCAGGTTCTGGACCGGCTCCTTCCCGAGGAAGTGGTCGATCCGGTAGATGTCGTTCTCGGCGTAGTGACGGTGGAGGATCTCGTTGAGCTCGACGGCCGAGGCCAGGTCACGCCCGAAGGGCTTCTCGACCACGATGCGCCCACCGTTGTTCATGCCGGCGCCGGCCAGGCCGCTGGCCACCTCGTCGAACAGCGAAGGTGGGACGGCGAGGAACGCGACCGGATGCCGCGCCGACCCGAGCGCCTCGCGCAGGCGATTGAAGGTGTCGGGCGCGTTGTAGTCGCCTTGCACGTAGCTGACCCGCGACACCAGCTGATCGACCACGTCGGCCGACAAGCCGTCGAGCGACTCCCGCACCCGCTGGCGCATGGCCTCGTCGTCCCAGTCCGAACGGGCGACACCCACGATCGGCACGTCGGCCCGACCGTCAGCGGTCAGCTCGTAGAGCGCCGGGAACAGCTTCTTGCTGGCCAGGTCACCGGTGGCCCCGAACAGCACCAGGGCGTCGGCCTGCGGCCCTCTCATCGGTCGGGGCCGGGCTTCTCGTGGTGGCCACCGAACTCCTTGCGCATGGCCGACAGGGCCCGGTCGGCGAAATCGGATCGACCCCGGCTGGCGAACCGCTGGTACAGCGCGGCGGTGATCGTGTGGGCCGGCACGCCGAGGTCGACCGCGGCCTTCACCGTCCACCGACCCTCGCCCGAGTCCGACACCCGGCCCTCGAACTCGTCGAGGCGCGGGTCGGCGGCCAGCGCCTTGGCGGTGAGGTCGACGAGCCACGAGCTGATCACGCTCCCCCGGCGCCAGACCTCGGCGACCGCGGCGGTGTCGATGTCGTAGCGGTAGTAGCGGGGGTCGGAGAGCGGTGCGGTCTCGGCGTCGTGGATCTGGTCGGCCCGGCCGAGGTCGGCCTGGTCGAGGATGGCCAAACCCTCGGCCACCGCCGCCATCATCCCGTACTCGATCCCGTTGTGGACCATCTTCACGAAGTGCCCGGCACCCACGGGACCGCAGTGGAGCCAGCCGATCTCGGCCGGCGCCGGGTCGCCGTCGCGACCCGGTGTGCGCGGCGCGGCGTCGATGCCCGGAGCCAGCGAGTCGAAGATCGGCGCCAGCCGGGCGACCGCGTCGTCGTCGCCGCCGACCATGAGGCAGAAGCCGCGGTCGAGGCCGAACACGCCCCCGCTGGTGCCGACGTCGACGTAGTGCAGGCCCGCGGTCGCGAGCGCTTCGGCCCGGTCGACGTCGTCGTGCCAGAACGAGTTGCCGCCGTCGATGATGACGTCGTCGGCATCGACCAGCCCCGCCAGCTCGTCGACCACCGCTCCGACCGAGCCGGCTTGCACCATGATCCAGACCGCTCGCGGCGGGTCGAGGGCGGCTACGAGCTCGTCGAGCGACGACACCCCGGTGAACCCCTCGTCTGCCATCGCCGCGACCCTGCCGGCGTTGCGGTCGTAGGCGACGCAGTCGTGCCCGTCGCGCCCCAGTCGGCGGATCAGGTTGGAGCCCATCCGGCCCAGGCCGATCATTCCCAGCTGCACGTTGCGCGGATCCCTTCGACGGTTGCGGGCTCCCAATCATGGTGCCAGCGATCTCGCTGTGCCCCATCCGCCCCATGGGCTAACAAGGGCCGATGCCGGCATCTGACCACCTCCGCATCCTGACGTGGAACCTCTGGTGGCGCTTCGGGCCGTGGGAGCGGCGGCAGGGTGCGATCCTCGACGTGCTACGCCAGGTCGACGCCGACGTGATCGGGCTGCAGGAGGTGTGGCAGGACGACGACGCCGATCAGCTCGCCCAGCTCGCCGACGCCCTCGGGTACCACGCGGCGCGCTCACCGGATCCGAGCCCGCACGGGTTCGGCAACGCCGTGCTCTCGCGCTGGCCGATCGACGAGCACGACTGGCGGTACCTGCCGGCCGCCGACGGGCCCGAGCACCGGACGGTGCTCCACGCCCGGATCGCGGCTCCGTTCGGCCCGCTCGCCTTCTTCACCACCCACCTCGATCACCACCTGGGGCGGAGCGCCCTCCGCTGCGAGCAGGTGGCGAGGATCGCCGAGCTCGTCGCCGAGCGTCGCAACGACCCCGAGGACGGATTCCCTCCCGTCCTGTGCGGCGACTTCAACGCCGCTCCCGACTCCGACGAGATCCGCCGGTTGGTCGGGCTCAGCGCGCCGCCGGTGGCTGACCTCGTGTTCCACGACGCGTGGGCCCAGGTCGGCGAGGGGCCGGGCATGACGTGGGACCGCGACAACCCCTATTGCACCGACACGACCTGGTCGCGCCAGCGCATCGACTACGTGCTGGTCGGGTGGCCGCGCCCGAAGCCGGTGGGCAACCCCCGGCGAGCGTGGCTGGTGGGGACGGATCCGATCGACGGGATCGTGCCGTCGGACCACTACGGCGTCGCCGTCGAGCTGGCGGTCGCCGGTTGAGCGTCGACCGTCTGGGAGTTCCGCACGTCACCATCGGGCTCCTCGGTCTCGTCACCATCTCGGCCTACGGGTCGTGGTTCTACTCCTTCGGCGTGCTGCTCGACCCGATCATCGCCGACACCGGGTGGAGCGAGACCGCGCTGGCCGGCTCGTTCTCGGCCGGCATCGTGCTCATCGGCATCGGGGCCATGCTCGGTGGCGAGCTGCTGGACCGGTTGGGCTCGCGCCCGGTGTTCGTCGCGGCGGCGGTGGTCGGCGGGACGGCCTTCGGCCTGGCCTCGATCGCCGGCAGCGTGGTCGTCTTCGCGGTCGGCGCCGCCATCGGGATGGGCGTGTTCGGGGCCCTCGGCTTCTACCACGTGACCATGACCGCGGCGGTTCGGGCGTCGCCGACCCAACCGGTGAAGGCCATCGCGGTGCTGACGCTCTGGGGTGCGCTGGCCTCGGCCATCTACCTCCCGATCGCGGCGTGGCTGGTCGAGCGGCAGGACTGGCGGCCGACGGTGAGGATCCTGGCCGGCTCGACGGTCGCGGTGTTCGTCGCCGCGGCGCTGCTCGCACCGGTGCCGCCCGAGCCCGACCGTCCGTCGACCCGGCCGCGACTGCGGTCGATCGCGGCGACGACGGTGAACCGGCCCGGCCCCCGGGCCTTCACCGCGACGGTCGCGATGGCCGGCATCGCGGTGTCGACCCTGCTCGTCTACCAGGTGCCGCTGATGGTCAGCGCCGGCTTGCCGCTGGGCACGGCCGCGACCATGGCTGCCCTCAGAGGCGTCGCCCAGCTCGGTGGGAGGATCCCGCTGACGCCGATGGTGGCCCGTCTCGGCTCGAAACGGGCGTTGATGGTGGCGATCGGCGCGGTGGGGGCCGGCGTCGCGGTGCTCACCGTCTCCGGCTCGGTGCCCGTTGCGCTGGTGTTCGCCGCGGTGGCCGGCTTCGGGATCGGGGCGTTCAGCCCGCTGGTCGGCATCTACGCCGAGGAGCTGTACGACCGCGACACGCTCGGGGCCACGATGGGCATCTACACCGCGGCCCAGATGTTGGCCGGCGCCATCGGTCCGGTCGTGGCGGGCGGCGTGGCCGACGCGACCGGCGAACGCCGCTGGGCGGTCGTCGTGATGGCCGTCGCGGCGGTTGCCGCGGTCGGGTTGATGGCCAGGGCGCCGTCGCCCGGATCGGCGGCGTCCACGGCCCGCTGAGGCGGGACAGCCAGCGCTCTCGCCACCCAGGGCAGGGTCCTATGATCGCCGACGTGAAAACTCGCGCAATCGTCTGCATCGCACTGCTGGTCGCTGGGGTCTCGCTCGTGTCGGTCGCCCCGGCCGGTGCCGGGCCCGCTCCCCCGTCGACCCGGTGCGAGTTCACCGACGTCGACCCGCAGAATGGGCAGCCGTGCATCGCCATCGGCAAGTTCTCGTCGCCCGGCGGCCTGGTGGCCGACTTCACCAGCGACATCCCCGCCCCCGGCGCCGCCGCCTTCCAGCTCGTCGGCGAGGAAGCCCCGGGCGCGCTGCCGTTCGACCCGGCGGCGGTCATCAAGTTCACCAACGTCATGGCCGGCACCTACACCGTCACCGAGCTCCCCATCCCCGGCGTGAACTCGGCGCCGATCGCCTGCGACGGCCAGTTCGACGCGGGCTCCGTGATCTTCGGTGACAACTTCGTCACGTTCACCGTCCGACAGGGCGAGCACGTCACCTGCGACTTCGTCAACACCCATCACGAGCTACGCATCGTCAAGGACGCCGACCCCGCCGACGGCACCGACTTCGGCTTCACCGGCGACCTCGGTGACTTCACCCTCGACGACGCCGACCCCGACGACGGCGACGCGGTGGGCCCCGACGCCGTCTTCCCGGCGGCGCTCGACACGCCCGTCACCGTGTCCGAGCTCGTGCCGGCCGGATGGGAGCTCACCGACATCACCTGCGACGAGGGCCCGATCAGAGATCCGGACGGCTTCGACCA
>JBFJYB010000184.1:0-5607 GCA_041622835.1 Acidimicrobiales bacterium
GGCGCCGGCACGAGATCGGTGGCCTCGTTCGACGAGGACACGACCACCATGGGCGTCGAGGCGGCGCGCATCGCCCGCCGAGCTCCCTCGGCCCGTGAGCCCGAGGCGCTCTGGTTCGCAACCGCCGAGCCGGCCTACCTCGAGAAGACCAACGCAACCGCGATCCACGCCGCCCTGCGGGTCGGCGGCCAGGCCCTCGCCTTCGACGCCGGCGGCGCGGTCCGCTCCGGGGTCGCCGCCTTGCGGGCGGCGCTCGAGGGCAGCGGGACCAGCCTGGTCGTCGCGGCGGGGCTCCGCAGCGGGCTCCCGGGCGGCCCGGACGAGGCGGCCGGTGGTGACGGGGCGGCGGCGCTCGTCGTGGGCGACGGGCCCGGCGTGGCCGAGTACCTCGGCGGCGCGTCGGCGACGTCCGAGTTCGTCGATCGGTGGCGGCAGCCGGGCGACCCGGTTGCCCACCAGTGGGAGGAGCGCTTCGCCGAGACCCAGTACCTCCCACTGGGCGAGCAGGCGTGGACCGACGCCCTCAAGGCGGCCGAGCTGTCGGGATCGGCCGACGTCGACCGGGTCGCGCTCACCGGGTCGCACCAGCGATCGGTGCGGCGACTCGGGTCGTCGCTCGGTGACGTCGAGCTGGTCGACGACCTGGCCGCAACGGTCGGGTACACGGGAGCGGCGCACCCCGCTCTGCTGCTCAGCCATGCGCTCGACACGGCGTCTCCGGGCGACGTCGTCGCCGTGGTCTCGCTGGCCGACGGGGCCGACGTCCTGATCTTCCGGGTGACCGAGGCCGCCACCGCCGACCGCCCCATCGCCCACCAGATCGAGTCGGGTGGCCCGGTCGGCTACGCCCGCTTCCTCCAGTGGCGCGGCATGCTCACCCCCCAGCCCCCGAACCGGCCAGAGCCGGCCCGCCCCTCGGCGGCCGCCGCCGCCCGGCGCACCGACTGGAAGTACGGGTTCGTGGGCACCAAGGGCGACGTGAGCGGCACGGTCCACCTTCCGCCGGCCAGGGTCTCGATCGACCCGTCCGACGCGGTCGACGGCGGCGAGCCGGTGCCGATGGCCGACGCCCTCGCCACCGTGGCCACCTTCACGGTCGACCGGTTGTCGTACTCGCCCTCGCCGCCCACCGTGTTCGCGGTCGTCGACTTCGACGGCGGCGGCCGGCTCCCGGTCGAGCTGGCCGACGTCGACCCCGACGAGGTGGCCATCGGCGACCGGGTCGAGATGACGTTCCGGCGGCTGTTCACCGCCGACGGCTTGCACAACTACTTCTGGAAGGCGCGGCCGCTTCGTGCCGGCGGCGACCGGGGAGGCTGATCGCAATGGGCTCACACGGCATCAAGGACCAGGTCGCCATCGTCGGCATGGGGTGCACCCCGTTCCGCGAGCACTGGGACAAGGGAGCCGACGACCTGCTGATCGACGCCGCCCGCGCGACCTTCGCGTCGGCCGGCATCCAGCAGGACGCGGTCGACGCCTACTGGCTCGGCACCTCGCAGAGCGGCATGAGCGGTATCACGCTGGCCGCCCCGCTGAAGCTCGACAACAAGCCGGTCACCCGGGTCGAGAACTACTGCGCGACCGGGTCCGAGGCCCTCCGGCAGGCCTGCTATGCGGTGGCCAGCGGCGCCTACGACGTGGCCATGGCCATCGGCGTGGAGAAGATCAAGGACAGCGGCTACCAGGGCCTCAACGGCTTCCCGATCCCGACCGACGGCACCAACCGCACCCTCAGCGCGGCTGCCATGTACAGCCTGATCCTGCCGGCCTACGCCGAGAAGTACGGCGTCGACGAGGACGTCCTGCGCAAGGTCGTGGCCAAGATCGCCGAGAAGAACCATTACAACGGAGCCCGCAACCCGCTGGCCCAGTTCCGGCGCGAGGTGTCGGCCGACCAGATCTGCGAGATGGCTGCGGTGGCCGGACGCCTGAGCGTGTACGACTGCTCGGGGGTCGCCGACGGCTCGGCGGCGGCCATCGTGGTCAGGGCCGAGGACGCGTCGCGCTACACCGACCGGCCGCTCTACCTGAAGGCGCTGTCGTTCGTGGCCGGCACCGGCTCGGGCCTGATCGACCCCGCCTACGACTACACGACGTTCCCCGAGGTCGTGGCCACCGCGACCGACGCCTACTCCCAGGCCGGCGTCACCGACCCGTCGGCCGAGCTGGCCATGGCGGAGGTGCACGACTGCTTCACGCCCACCGAGATGGTGCTGATGGAGGACCTCGGGTTCTCCGAACGGGGCGCCGCCTGGCAAGACGTCGAGAACGGCCGGTTCGAGCTGCACGGCGACCTGCCGGTCAACAGCGACGGCGGCCTCAAGAGCTTCGGCCACCCGATCGGCGCGTCGGGTCTGCGCATGCACTACGAGTGCTGGCTCCAGCTCCGGGGCGAGGCGCCGCCCGACCGACGGATCCCCGAGACCGAGCGCTCGCTCGGCCTCGTCCACAACCTGGGCGGCTACCCCGGCGAGATGGTCAGCTTCGTCTCGATCGTCGGCACCGAGCCGGGCTGAGCCGGCCAATCGAGACGGCCGGCTACTCGGGGAGCTCGACGCGGCGGGGACCGTCGATCGTGATCCAGCAGACGCAGTCGATCGACCACCGCACGGTGTGGGCGATGTCGGGCACCGGGTAGGGGCGGTCGGGGGCGAACGAGCCGACCACGTTGTTGCGCTGGGGCACGTCGGTCACCTGGCCCATGGCGGTGATGAAGCTCTCCTGCGTGAGGTCGGTGCCGGCGCCCTGGAGGCCTTTCACGATGCTGATGGCCGAGGTGCAGATGTCGCCGGCCGCGCTGAACTCGGGACCCGGGTAGGCCCACGAGGTGCCGACCCGCTCGTTGAGGAAGTCGAGGCAGGCCTGGTCGAAGACCGGGGGCTCGTAGCCCTCGCCCTCGCTGGCCCCGATCACGGTCGGGCTGATCCCGATGGCGCCGTCGAAGGCGTCGCCGCTGTCGACCATGCGCTGGGCGCCGGCGTCGCCGGTCGACGACGACCAGTCGGTGGCCACCCACTGCGGGAACCAGCCCTGGGCCGCCGCCTCGGCGACCAGGCCCGGGTAGCAGGTGGCCGAGAGGATGCTGAGCACGGTCTCGACCCCCTCGCCGCGCATGGTCTCGACCGCGTTGGTGTAGCCCTCGCAGGTGATCCCGGCCTGGGTGAGCTGGATGTCGACCACCTCGATGCCGAGCTCGTCGAACAGCGGGAGCACGTCCGCGGCGATGGCGTTGGTCTCGGCTGCGTCGCCCCAGATGAGCCCGACCGGCGAGTCGGGCCCGATCAGGCCCGAGTTGTTCAGGTCGACGATCTCGATCGCCAGCGAGCGGGTCTCGTCCATCCGCTGGGAGAAGAGCCGGCCCCCGCTGCGCTCGTAGAACTCGGTCGGGCGGGCGCCGATGTAGAACGCCAGGTGCTCGTTGGCCTCGGTGATGCACAGGAGCTGGCCGAGCGGGAAGATGCGGGTCACGACGAGGAACGTCTCCTTCTCCTGGGTGACCTCGGTGCAGACCTGCTGCATCTCCTGACCGTTGATGGCGTCGTAGACGTACTCGGTCACGTTGAGCCGGCGGCCGTTGACCCCGCCGCAGGTCTCGTTGACGTAGTCGGTGACGGCGACGAAGTTGTCGTACTCGGGGCCCAGGGGCACGACCACGTTGAGGGTGAGGAGGGTGGTGAGGTCGGCGTTCAGGAACGCGATCTCGATCTCGTCCTCGGTCACCCCGCGGGCCGACGCCGTCGGTGTGCCGCCGTCGCCGTCGGCGCACGGGAACATGGTCTCGGGCGAGGCCGCCAGCTCGGCCAGCTGGGCGATGTAGCCGTCGCGCAGGGCGGTGTCGGTCGCCTCGTCGGTCGCCCCGCTCGTCGTGTCGTCGGTGTCGTCGCCGCCTTCGGCGGGGGCGGGGGTGTCGTCGCCGCCTTCGTCGGTGTCGTCGGTGGTGTCGTCGCCGCCTTCGGCGGTGTCGTCGGTGTCGCCGGTGTCGTCGGCCGACTCGCTGTCGGTGCCGGTGTCCTCGGAGTCTTCGGTGGTGTCGCTGCTGCCGCACGCCGCCGCGACCAGGAGCAGGGCCAGCACCGCCGCCACTACGCGGTACGCACGGGTGCGCATTGGACGATCCCCCTCGAGAAACCCCGGACCGACGGGACGATAGCGCGGGCCGGCAGGTGGGTCAGATCACCGTCACTCGACGATCCGCGGGCCGTTTCCGAGCCGCCAGCACGTGCACTCGAGCTCCCACGTGATGGTGAAGGCCAGCAGCTCCGACGCCCAGTGCTTGGTCGGGCCGAAGCTCCCCAGGAGGTCGCCTTCGAGGGGGATCTCGTCGAGCTGCTCCATGGCGGCGACCAGGCCGACCCGATCGAGGTCGGCGCCGGCCCGATGGGCCCCCTGGTGGACGACCCACGCCGCGGTGCAGATCTGGGCCACGGCGCCGTGTTGCTCGGTCGTGCCGTCCCAGTCGATCGCGACCCGCTGGGCGACGAGCTGGTTGCAGGCGTCGTCCCACGCCGGCACCCCTGGCAGCCGGTGGTTGCCGGTCGGCGAGAAGGTCACGCCGACGGTCCCGTCGAAAGCGTCGCCGGCGTCGGCCATCCTCTGGGTGGAGATGTCGGAGTTCATGTTGCCGTACTCGGGAACCAGGTAGCGGGGGAACCAGCCCTGGTTGGCCGCCTCCAGGACCAGGCCCGGGTAGCACACCGGGTTGAGGGTGGCGAGGATCGTGTCCACGTCGGCCTCCCTCAGCCGGTTCACCACGGTGGGGTAGCCGCTGCACACCAGGCTCGTCTCGGGGAGCACGGCCTCGGTCACGTCGATGCCGGCCTGGTCGAGGATGGGGAGCAGGCTCCGGGTCACCGCGACGTTCTGGTCGAGGCTGTCGCCCCAGACGACCCCGAGGCGGGTGGTCTCGTCGATCTGTCCGGTGGCCAACAGGTCGCGAGCCGTCGTCTCGAGCCCCAGGTCGAGGTTCGTCTGCAGGCTGAACAGCCGCCCGTCGGAGCGGTCGAAGAAGGCGTCGACCACCCCGAGGACGGCGAGGTAGGGGACCTCGTTGGCCTCGGTGACACACAGGATGTTGTCGCCGAGGAACGCTCGTCCGACCACGATGAGGTTGTCGTCGCCCTGGGTCGCCTCGACGCACACCTCCTGCTGGCGGGCGGGATCGATCGGGTCGAAGCTGTAGCTGTTGACGACCACCGGACGGCCGTTGATCCCGCCGCAGGTCTCGTTGACCTCGTCCATCAGCGCCCGGAAGTGGGCACCCTCGTCGCCCAGGTCGACGGCGAAGTTGAGCGAGGCGACGGTCGAGAAGTCGGCGTTGAGGAACCCGATCTGGATCGGCTCTGCCGTGGTGGCCTCGGCGATCGGCTCCGGGCAGGCCATCGGCGCGGCGGCGTACGGGGCCATGCGCCGGTCGAGCTCGTCCCGCAAGGTCTCCGCCGTGGCGGTCGGCTCGACCTGGCCGTCGACCGGCGAAGGGGTCGCGGTCGGTGCAGCTTCCTCGTCGTCGGGCGACGGTGCGGGGGTGCTGCATGCCGCGGCGACCAGGGCTCCGACGAGCGCGACCAGCACCAGTCGACCGAGCGAGCTGACGGGAGGTCGACGCAC
>JBFJYB010000185.1:0-5601 GCA_041622835.1 Acidimicrobiales bacterium
CATCCGAGCTTCGTCATGTCGTGCAGCTTCACCAACCAGGTGCTGGCCCAGATCGAGCTGCACGCCAACGCCGAGTCGTACGGCACGCGGGTGGTCACCCTGCCCAAGCTGCTCGACGAGAAGGTGGCGCGCCTGCACCTCGACGCCCTGGGCGTGCGGCTCACCGAGCTGACCCCCGAGCAGGCCGACTACATCGGCGTCCCGGTCGACGGCCCGTACAAGCCCGACTACTACCGCTACTGACCCTGGCGCGAGTCGCCCTGAACTTCTGACTGCTGAGGGCGCGCCAGCGCGCCCTCAGCAGTCACAGATCAGCAGAGCACCTGGAGTGTGAAGGGGGTCCCGGGATTCTCGAATGCGCCGGCGCTGTCGAACAGGAACACGCGCAACACGGTCGGGTCCGTGGTGTGCCTCGTCACCGCGATCTCGCCCGAGACCGGGGTAAACCCATCGGGGTTGATCCGGGTTGCGATCCACCCACAGCCCCAGACCTCGTAGGAGAACTCCACCTCCACGCTCTCGCTCGTGAACTTCGTCGCCGAGAGAACACCTCTGCCGTTGAGCAGCGTTGCCGTCGTGCCGTCGAAGTCGACCTTCGCCCATCGGGGCTGGAGATCGAACTCCAGATCGACCGGGCCGATGGTGCCGTCGGCGATCTCTCCGCTGAACACTGAGCCGTCCTGGATGTCGATGTGGCCGATGGTGCCGTCGGCGATGTCGGCGTTGGTGACGGTGCCGTTCCTGATGTCGATGCCCCGGATGGCGTCGTTCCTGATGTCGGCGGTGTTGACCGTGCCGTTGGCGATGTCGACCGTCTTGACCTGCCCGTTGCCGATGTCGGCGCTGGTGATCGAGCCGTTCTTGATCTGAGGGCTGCCGACCGAGTTGATCCCGACGGTGGCCAGCGCCACCCCCCCGGCGACCACGACGGTGGTGACGATCACTGCGGTGAGGACGATCGCCAGCCGCGATCCGGCGGTGCGTGTTCTGAGTCTGCTCATTGCGCTCCAGTCGGTAGAGGGAAACGCCAGAGTGACATCGCCCGTGAAAGGGGGGACTCTCGCATGGCGGGTAGACCGGGTCAAGGAAGGGGCGATCGGCCCTGGTCGGGACGGCTGGCGTCGCCTAGGTTGGGCCTGCGAGGTGGCGGGAACCCGGGCGGAGGACTGGAGGTCGCCGTTGGGCCGAGTGCGACGATCCCTGGCAGTAGCCGTCGTGACGCTGTCGGTTGCGGCGGCGTGCAGTGCCGACGACGGCCTCTCGGTCACGGTGGACACGGGGCCGTCGCCCGACGCCTCGCCGGAGGTGACTCCCGAGACGACTCCGGAGGCGACCCCCGAGGAGACCCCCGAGACCGACACCCCGACCCCGGTCCCGCCCACGGTGACCCCGGTGCCCGCCACCCCCACGCCCGTTCCGGCGCCGCCCACGCCCACGCCGGTCCTGCTGCCCGACCTGTCGTTGGCACCGACCTTCGGGACGGTCGCGCTCGACGCCGGCTTCGTCCCCGATCCGCACACGGTCCAGGTGGCCTCGGGTGGGCCCGTCGACGCATCGGGGGTCGGCGCCGCGTGCTTCGGGTTCGTGAGCGAGGCGCCCGACCTCCGCTTGCAGTACGGCAGTGCCGGCGGGTACCTGCAGATCGGCTTCGTGGCCGACGTCGGGCTCGACCCGGTGCTGGTCGTCAACGATCCATCCGGAGCGTGGCACTGCAACGACGACTTCTTCGGGCTCGACCCGGCCGTCGAGTTCCCGACCTCGGCATCGGGGCAGTACGACATCTGGGTCGGCACGCTCGACCCCGGTCAGATCGTCAGCGGCACGGTGAACATCACCGAGATCAGCCAGACCACCCCTCCACCCACCGTTCCCGACTCCTCCCTGCCTCCCATCCACGGCACGGTCTTCCTGGACGCGGGGTTCGTGCCCGACCCGCACGTCGTCGGCGTGGCGTCGGGAGGGTTCGCCGACGTCGCCGGCCTCGGGGTGGGGTGCTCGGGGTTCACGAGCGAGGCGCCCGATCTGCGGCTGCAGTACGGCACCGCCGGCGGGTACCTGCGGATAGGTTTCGTCGCCGCCACCGGAGCCGACGCGCTGCTGGTCGTCAACGACCCCCTGGGCGGCTGGCACTGCAACGACGACTTCTTCGGGCTCGACCCGGCGGTCGAGTTCCCGGGCCCCGCCGCCGGCCAGTACGACATCTGGGTCGCGACCTTCGGCCCGGGCGACGTCGTCACCGGCGACCTGACCATCACCGAGATCCAGTGACCGCCCCACCCCCTGCATTTCTGACCGCTGAGGGCGCGCTGGCGCGCCCCGGGCGGTCACAGATCGAGGGAGGTCCAGGGTGTCACAGGTCGGGTCTAGGTTCGGCGGCCATGACCGCGCACCTGTTGTTGCCGGCGACGTGTCCGATGTGCGGGAGCGCCCGCGGTGCACCGTGTCACGACTGCGTCGCCGGCCTGGTTGCGGCCGGGGCGGTCCCGGCACCGCCGGGCCTCGACTCGGTGGTCGCCGCCTTCGGCTACGCCGGCGTTCGCCCGCTGGTGGTGGCGCTCAAGTACCGCAACGCGCGCCGCGTCCTGCCGTGGGCGGTCGATCAGCTCGTCGCCGTGCTCGACCGCAGCTGCGAGCTCGCCGTCGACGCCGTGACCTGGCCGCCGACCACCCGGAGGCGGCGGGCCGATCGCGGGTTCGACCAGGCCGAGCGGCTGGCACGCGGTGTCGCCCGCCGGCTGCGGCGACCGTGCCGGTCGCTGATGGTGCGGAAGGGGCCGGGGGCCCAGACCGGCCGACGGCGAGCCGAGCGACTGGTCGGGCCGGTCTTCGTGCCGCGGCGGCGGGCACCGCCACGCATCCTCGTCGTCGACGACGTCATGACCACCGGTGGGACGCTCGGGGCTGCGGCACGGGCGCTGCGCTCGGCCGGAGCCTGCGAGGTCCGGGCGGTGGTGTTGGCCCACACCCACGAGCCGGGGGCGCGGAATCGGGTGGGGGCCGCGTACCATCAGCAACCACACCCGACGGAGGAGCACGATTGCAGGTCACGATCAGCGCCCGCCACACCGAGATCACTCCCCGACTCGAGGAGGTGGTAAACGAGAAGATCGGTCGCCTCGACCGCTATCTCGACAGTCTCGACCGGGCCGAGGTGCACTTCTCGGAGGAGCGAAACCCCCGCATCGTCGACAAGGAGATCTGCGAGGTCACCCTCGAGGGTCACGGCCACCATGTGCGCTGCAAGGTGGCTGCGCCTGACGCCTTCGTCGCCGTCGATCGGGCCGTGGAGAAGCTGGAGAAGCAGCTCCGCAAGCTCAAGACCAAGCTCGAGCGGCGTCAGCACGGCGGGACCAAGCGCGACGCCGAGGGGCTGCGCGAGACCGCGGCCAACAACGGGCGTGAGCCCGAGATCGTCAAGGTCAAGCAGTTCGCGGTGGCCCCCATGACCCCCGACGACGCCGCCCTCCAGATCGATCTGCTCGGCCACGACTTCTACGTGTTCACCAACAGCGAGTCGGGCAACCCTGCCGTGCTCTACCGCCGCGGCGACGGCGACTACGGCCTCATCGAGCAGACCGACTGAGCCGGCCGCCGCCCGTCGCGGGCGGGCCTGGCTCGACCCCGCGCGCCGGTAAGGTGGCCCGACCATGGGCGTGTTCAAGACGATCCTCCGCAGCGGTGAAGGCAAGAAGCTGCGCGCCCTCGCCGGGCTCGTTCCCGACATCAACGAGCTCGAGCCCGAGATGCAGGCCCTCGACGACGACGGGCTGCGGGCCAAGACCGGCGAGTTCCGCAACCGACTCGACAACGGCGAGGACCTCAACGACCTGCTGATCGAGGCGTTCGCAGTGGTGCGGGAGGCGGCCTGGCGTCAGCTCGGCCAGCGCCACTACGACGTCCAGCTGATGGGCGGCGCCGCCCTGCACTTCGGGTGGGTGGCCGAGATGAAGACCGGCGAGGGCAAGACCCTCGTGTCGACGCTGCCGGTCTACCTCAACGGCCTCACCGGCGACGGCGTGCACGTCGTCACGGTCAACGAGTACCTCGCCTCGCGCGACGCCGAGTGGATGGGGCAGGTTCACCGCTGGATGGGCCTCGACATCGGGCTGGTGGTGCCGGGCCAGCGCGACCCCGCCCACAAGCGGGCCCAGTACGCGGCCGACATCACCTACGGCACCAACAACGAGTTCGGCTTCGACTACCTGCGCGACAACATGGCCATGAGCCGCGACCGCCAGGTCCAGCGCGGCCACACGTACTGCATCGTCGACGAGATCGACTCGATCCTCATCGACGAGGCCCGCACCCCGCTCATCATCAGCGGGCGGCTCGCCGACGCCGCCAAGCTCTACTACAAGTTCGCCAGCGTGGTGCGGGGGCTGCGGCGCGACGTCCACTACGACGTCGACGAGGAGAAGCGGGTCGTGGCGCCCACCGAGGAAGGGGTGCACGCGGTCGAGAAGGCGATCGGCGTCGAGAACCTCTACGACGAGGTCTCGGCCAACCTCGTCCATCAGCTGCAAGCCGCGCTGCGGGCCAAGGAGCTCTACCAGCGTGACCGCGACTACATCATCAACAACGGCGAGGTGAAGATCGTCGACGAGTTCACCGGCCGGGTCCTCGAGGGCCGGCGCTGGTCCGACGGCCTGCACCAGGCGGTCGAGGCCAAAGAGGGCGTCAAGATCAAGGAGGAGAACCAGACCCTCGCCACGATCACCCTCCAGAACTACTTCCGGCTGTACGAGAAGCTGGCCGGCATGACCGGCACCGCCGAGACCGAGGCCAGCGAGTTGCTGGGCACCTACGGCCTGCAGGTGGTGCCGATCCCCACCAACCGGCCGCTCATCCGTGACGATCAGCCCGACCTCATCTACAAGACCGAGGCCGGCAAGTTCGACGCGGTCGTCGAGGACCTGGTCGAGCGGTACGAGCAGGGGCAGCCGGTGCTGGTGGGCACCATCTCGGTCGAGAAGTCCGAGCTGCTCTCGGGGCTGCTCACGAAGCGGGGCGTGGCCCACGAGGTGCTCAACGCCAAGCAGCACACGCGCGAGGCCGAGATCATCGCCCAGGCCGGTCGGCTCGGATCGGTCACCGTCGCCACCAACATGGCCGGACGGGGCGTCGACATCATCCTCGGCGGCAACCACGAGGGGCTGGCGGCCCGCGACCTGGCGGCCGAGGGCCTCGATCCGGCGAGCGACGAGGGGAAGGAGCGCTACGCCGAGCTCCTCGCCATCCACGAGCCCGAGGCGATGGCCGAGGGCGACAAGATCCGCGAGCTCGGTGGCCTCTACGTGCTGGCCACCGAGCGCCACGAGAGCCGCCGCATCGACAACCAGCTCCGCGGCCGGTCCGGGCGCCAGGGCGATCCCGGCGAGAGCCGCTTCTACCTCTCGCTCGAGGACGACCTCATGCGCCTGTTCGCCACCGGCGCCATGAACTGGGTGATGGACCGCGCCCTGCCCGACGACGTGCCCATCGAGTCGAAGATGGTCACCAAGGCGGTCGAGCGGGCCCAGACCACCGTCGAGCAGCGCAACGGCGAGATCCGCAAGTACGTGCTCAAGTACGACGAGGTCATGAACGAGCAGCGCAAGGTGA
>JBFJYB010000186.1:0-5592 GCA_041622835.1 Acidimicrobiales bacterium
ACCATGTCTCCGCCGCGGATCACGGTCGGGCTGATCCGACCCGTGCCGCACAGTGGATGGGGCGGAGCCGAGTCCAGGTCGGCCTGGCACTCGTCGATCACCGCCAGGACCCGGACCATGTGCTCGATGGCGTTCACCCCGGTCTCGGCGACCGAGGAGTGCGCGGCCCGGCCGAAGGTCCGGACGGGGAAGGCGTACTGGCCCAGGTGCGCGCCGCAGATCCGGAGGCTCGTGGGCTCGCCGACGATCGCACAGTCGGGCGCGACGTCCGACCGCGCACACGCACGGGAGCCGAGCATGCCGTACTCCTCGTCGGCCAGACCCAGGACCATCAGCCGACCGTCCAGGCTGCAGTCGGACGAGTGGAGAACGGTGGCGACTTCGAGGAACGCGGCCAGCGCTGCCTTCATGTCGCAGGCGCCCCGACCGTGCACCCGCCCGTCGCGGATCTCGCCCGAGAACGGGTCGTCGTACCCGTTCACCCCGACCGTGTCGAGATGCCCTACCAGCGCCAGCACGGTCCCGTCGCCGCCGGGCGACCGGGCCACGACGTTCGGTCGCCCGGGCGCGACCTCGTGGGTCTCGGTGACGAAGCCGAGCCGATCGAGGTGGCCCGCCAGGTAGTCGGCCATCGCCGACTCGCCTTCGCCCGGACCGACGTCGGCCCCCAGAGGATTGACGCTGGGAATCCGGACCATCTCGACGAGCCGTTCGACCAGCCGGTCCCGGTCGATCAGGTCGTGAGCCGCCGGATCGAGCATGGCGCGACTCTACGAGACTGGATAGCGTCCCCTCGTTCGGCAGCCGCCCGCCCGGCCCCGAGACCGAGAGGACCTCCAATGCTGCAACTCGTCGTCGGTCCGCGCATCCGGAAGTCGCCGTACTTCGACCGCTCGCTGGCGGCCGGGGCCACCCACTTCTCGATCTACAACCAGACCTACCTCCCCCTCGGTTACGGCGACCCCATCGGCGAGTACTGGAACCTGGTCGAGCGTGTCACGCTGTGGGACGTCGCGGCCGAACGACAGGTCGAGATCACCGGGCCCGACGCGTCGGCGTTCGTGCAGTACCTGACCGGCCGCAACCTGTCGAAGTTCGTAGTAGGCCAGTGCAAGTACGCTCCGATGTGCGACTACGAGGGGCGGTTGGTCAACGATCCGATCATCACCAAGCTGGCCGACGACCGCTACTGGCTGTCACGAGCCGACGGTGACCTGTTGCGTTGGGCTCGCGCCATCGCCGGCGCCCGCGGTTTCGACATCGGCTGCGTCGACCCCGACACCGGTCCGCTCGCCATCCAGGGTCCGCAGGCCGACGACCTCGCCGCGGCGGCTTTCGGGGAGTGGGTGCGCGACATCCGGTTCTTCCGCTTCGAGGAAGCTCGGGTCGGGGCCGGGATCCCGGTGATCGTCGCCCGCTCCGGATGGAGCAAGCAGGGCGGCTTCGAGGTCTACCTCCTCGACCGTACGCGAGCCCACGAGCTGTGGGACCTGATCGTCGAGTCGGGGGCGGCGTTCGACCTGGGATTCGGCGGACCCAACCCCATCGAGCGCATCGAGAGCAACCTCCTCTCGTGCGGGGTCGACAACGACGACCGGGCCAACCCGTTCGAGGTCAGGTTGGGCGGGTACATCGACCTGGAGATGGACGCCGACTTCGTCGGCCGGGACGCCCTGGCGGAGATCGTCGCCGGCGGGGTCGAGCGCGAGCTGATGGGTGTGTTCCTCGAGGGGGACGACGCCGACCTGACCGCACCGTGGCCGGCGTTCGCCGGCACCGAGCCGGTCGGATCGGTCCGCGCCGCGGCGCGATCGCCGCGACTGGACCGCACCATCGGGCTGGCGCTGCTCGGGGTCGCCCACGCCGGCGTGGGCACCGAGCTCCGGGTCGAGACCGAAGCCGGCCCTCGGGCCGCGACGGTCACCGATCTGCCCTTCATCCCCTGAACGCGACCCGGCCCGCGGGGTCGCGTGCTAGCCGAAGGTGAGGGTCAGCCGCTGCGGATCGGCGGCGTCGACGAGGACCGCGACCTCGGCTCCGGGCACGAGCTGGGCGAGGTACACGTGCGGGATCGCCTGCCGGTGCGAGACCGACGCCTCACGGCCCTCGGGCAACTGCACCCGGAGGTCGCACTCGACGACCGGCATCTGGTTGACGAACTGTTGGGTCGGCCGCACCGCGTCGACGACCGCGGTCGCCGCGGTCCCCTCGGTGGTGAGATGCTGCTGCGCCTCCAGCTGGGCCTGAACGTCGCCCATCATCTCGCTGGCCTGTCGCAGCCCCTCGCGTAGGCTGGGGCGCTTCGTGCCGGCCGCGGCCTGGAGGTCGTCAGCCTGCTTCTTGAGACCCCGGAGATCCTTGAACAACCCCACGGTGCCCCCCTGTTGATCGACGGTGGACGGGTAGGTGGTCAACCGTAGATCCTGTGGTCGCAACCGGCACGCCCCGTTCGCCGCCTCGATACCCGCCGAAGCGGCGCAGGCGGAGGCTGTTGGTCACGACGAACAGCGACGAGGTCCCCATGGCCGCCGCCGCGATCATCGGGTTCAGCACACCCAGGGCGGCCAGCGGGATGGCGGCTGCGTTGTAGGCGAAGGCCCAGAACAGGTTGCCCTTGATCGTCTCGAGGCTGCGCCGCGACAAGGCGATGGCATCGGCGACGGCGCGGAGGTCTCCGGAGACGACGGTGAGATCGGAGGCCTCGATGGCCACGTCGGTGCCGGTGCCGACCGCGATGCCCAGGTCGGCCTGGGCGAGTGCCGGCGCGTCGTTGATGCCGTCGCCCACCATGGCCACCCGGCTCCCGGCGGCCTGGAGTCGGGCGATCTCGTCGGCCTTGGCCTCGGGCAGCACGCCGGCGATCACCCGGTCGACCCCGATCTCGGCACCGACCGCCTCGGCGGTCCTCGGGTTGTCACCGGTCAGGAGGGTGACGGCGAGACCCTGCTCGTGGAAGGCGGCCACGGCGGCGGCCGAGGTGCTCTTCACCCGATCGGCGACCGCGATCACGCCCTCGGCCGCCGGGCCCCGGCCGACGAGGACCGCCGTCTGGCCGCGGGCCTCGGCGTCGATCGCAGCTCGATCGACCGGCGCGGCAACGACGTCGAAGAGCTGTCGGCGCCCCACCCGTACCTCGACACCGTCGACGGTCCCCACGACGCCGTACCCCGGGCGGTTCTCGAATTCGGCCACCGGCCGGTGGTCGGTCACACCCCGGGCGATGGCCTCGGCGATCGGGTGTTCCGATCGCGCCTCGACCGACGCCGCCAGACGGAGGAGGACCGATGGGTCACCGTCGGGGGCGACGACGTCGACGATCTCCATGCGGGCCTCTGTCACCGTGCCGGTCTTGTCGAGGACGATGGTGTCGACCCGCCGAGTGTCCTCGAGCACCTCGCCGCCCTTGATGATCACACCGAGCTGCGCGCCTCGACCGGTCCCGACCATGATGGCGAGCGGGGTCGCCAGGCCCAGGGCGCAGGGGCAGGCGATGATCAGGACCGCCACCGCGGCGGTGAAGGCGTCGTTGGCGTCGTAGCCGAGCACGAGCCACGCGCCGAGGGTGGCGAGCGCAGCTGCGATGGCGAGCGGCACGAAGACCGAGGAGACGCGATCGGCGAGTCGCTGGACCTGGGCCCGGCTGCCCTGGGCCTCGTCGACCAGCCGGATGATCTGGGCCAGCGCGGTGTCGGCGCCGACCCGGGTGGCCTCGACCACCAGCGAGCCGTTGGCGTTCACCGTGGCGCCGATGACCTCGTCGCCGGGGCCGACCTCGACCGGCACCGGCTCTCCGGTGACCATCGAGGCGTCGACCGCGGAGACACCGTCGACGACCACGCCGTCGGTCGCGATCTTCTCGCCGGGCCGGACGAGGAAGCGCATGCCGACCGTCAGGGACTCGACCGCGACGTCGGTGCCGTCGGGGAGCCGGGCGGTGCGGGCGCCGATGTCGGCCAGGGCTCTGATGGCGTCACCCGAACGGCGCTTGGCCCGGGCCTCGAACCACTTGCCGAGCAGGATCAGCGCCACGATCACCGCGCCGGTCTCGTAGTACACGTGGCCTCCGTCGATCCCGCCGACGAGCACGACCGTCGACCAGGTCCACGCCGACAGGGTGCCCATCGACACCAGCGTGTCCATCGTGGTCGATCCGTGGCGCAGGTTGGTCCACGCGACGCGGTGGAACCGCCAACCCGACCAGAAGATGACCGGGGTGGCCAAGGCCCCGGCGACCCACTCCCAGCCGGGGAAGTGCAGCGGTCGCAGCATCGAGATCACGATCACCGGCAGCCCGAACGTGGCGGCGAACCGGAACCGCCGCCAGAGGTCGTCCTGGCGGCGCTGCTCGGCCGCGTCGGCATCGCCCAGGTCGGCCACCCCGTATCCGACCGACTCGACGGCGGCGGTGAGCGTCGCGTCGGTCACCGACGGGTCGTGGACGACGGTGGCCCGACCGTTGGCGAAGTTCACCCGGGCGTCGCTGACGCCGGGCAGGGTCGAGAGGGCGCCCTCGATGCGGCTGGCGCAGGCCGAGCAGGTCATCCCCTCGACGGCGAGGTCCGAGCGCTGGCGCTCCGTGGTGGCCATGCCTGGAGGGTAAACCTTCCAGTCGACTAGAAAGTCAAGTCGTACCGGGTCACGACGGGTGACGCTCACCGGCGAGCTCGCCGGCAACGCCGATGACCTGGCAGCGGTTGGGGTCGGTACACGCGCCCGGATCGAGCCCGGCGGCCCGGGCGGCCAGCTCGGCCAGCTCGGTGCGCGCCGCCTGGAGCCGGCGGATCTGGTCGTCGAGGTCGTCGAGGTGACGCTCGAGCAGCGACCGGGTGTGCTCGCAGCTGCGGGCCCCGGCGTCTTTCAGCTCGAGAACCGACTGGATCTCGGCCAGGGTGAGCCCGGTGGCCTGGGCGTCGCGAATGAACCGGAGTCGTTCGAGGGCGTCGTCGCCGTAGTCGCGGTACCCCGACGCCGTGCGGGCCGGCTCGCCCATGACGCCGATCGACTCGTAGTACCTGATCGCCTTGGTGGTCACGCCGCCCCGTTCGGCCAGCTCACCGATTCTCATGCCGGTCATCCTACCGCCAGAACCTTCCATCCGGATGGAAGGCCACGCCGTCGCGCCGGCGACGGTCGGTGGAATGCCCGACCGAAGCCCTACGGCAGCCAGGCGCTCCAGGTGGCCTCGTTCTCGGCGATCCACTGGGCCGCGGCATCGTCGACGCTCATGCCGTCGGTCTCGATGCTGGCGAGCATGGCGACCTGGTCGGCGGTGGTGTAGCTCATGTTCGACAGCAGGGTGAACGCGTCGGGCGCGCCCGCTTCGAGGTCGGCCCATGCGATCTTGAACAGCTCGTCGGCCGGGTAGTCGCAGTCGACGCCGCCGGCGTCGATGGTCGCGTAGCACTCGTCGGAGTAGGCGGGCAGCTCGACCTCGGTGAGATCGTAGGCGTTGTGGGCCGAGTGCGGGGTCCAGAGGTAAACGAGGACCGGCTCTTCTCGGCTGATGGCGCTGTCGACCGACGCGAGAATGGCTTCCTCGGACCCGGCGAAGACGACCTCGAGGGCGAGCCCGAGGTTCGCGATGATGTCGCC
>JBFJYB010000187.1:0-5553 GCA_041622835.1 Acidimicrobiales bacterium
ACCATCTGGCCCCCCGAGTCCTCCATGGCCTGGGCCAGGTCGATGGCGGTCTCGGCGAGCTGGTCGTCGTCGGCGTCGATGTCGACGACGACGTCGAGCACCTCGTCCCACTCCGGCTCCGGGGGCTCGGTGTCGGAGTGGAACCGGTCGAGGAAGCGGAGGTAGCTCTGGTAGTCCTCGGGTTGGACTCGGTAGGCGACGACCCGGACGCTGTCGTGGTTCATGGTGGTCACCGGAGCGGTCGGCGTCTCGGCGAGGGGGTCGAGCGTCACGAACTGACGGTCGAAGCCCCGGAGGAAGGGTCGGGCCGGCCCCACCCTGAACTCGACGGTGACGTCGTCGCCGAGCGTCTGGCCGAACACGTCACGGAGCGCGCCGTCGAGGGTGACCCGGTAGGTCGTGCGGCCGACGGTGGCGCCGCGGATCTCGATGAACGAGTCGAACACGCCCACCCCCGTTCTGGGGAGCTCGGGGTCGATCCGCACGAGAGCGTCGGAGAAGGTGTCGGTGTCGACAGGGTTGCTCAGCTCGATCGACAGCGGCGTGAGCGGGGGGCAGTCGTCGCCGTAGCTGCACCGGTGGTCGACTACTCGAAGCGGCGGATAGGTCCGGGCTTCGAAGACGTCGGCGGAGGTGGTGGTGCGCGGTCCCTCGGCCGACGGGGTGCCGGGCCCGATCTCGATCGTCAGCGGGGTGTCGGGGGCGAGCGGCTCGACGGGCCGGAACGCGATCCAGCGCCCGTCGAGGGCGGCGGCGACGGCCCGGTCGATCCTCGTGTCGGCGGCGATCTCCTCGTCGGTCGCCAGCCGGATCGGGACAGGGGAGCCGCCGGCGTCGAGGGTGACGGTCTCGAGCACGGCGGCCGGGTCGACCCGTTGGTCGAAGCCGGCGAAGAACACGGGCTCGAGCGGCAGGCTCTGCGACCGCGGGAGGAGGGACTCCACCTGGACCGCTGGCGTGGAGAACTCCCACTCGACGGCGTCGGGCAGCTCCCCGCCGCTGGCCGAGCGGGTGCCGGCCGGGATCTCGACGCGGTACTCGGTTGCCATCGGCAGGCGGTCGACCAGGCCGGGCTCGACCTCGAAGCGCAGGGTGCGGGTGCCGATCCAGCGCCAGCGTCCGGGAACGTCGGGGGTGAGCGTGGCCGGCACGTCGGCGGCGTCGAGCTGTTCGAGCGTGGCCAGCGGCACCATCGGCTGGCCGAAGGTCACGCTCAGGAACGGAGCGATCTCGACCTCGCCCTCGGGCTGGAAGCGGAGGACCTCGAGGGCCCCGGTCGGCACGTCGGGTCCTTCGCCGGGCTCGCCGACGGCGGGGAAGGGGTTGTCGATCGTGTCGCCGACGAGCGGTGGGGGGAGGGTCTCGGCGGGACGGTTGAAGTCCTCGCGATCGTCGTCGGGTACGACCCACTCGGGCAGGCGGTCGAGAACCGCGGCGATCTCGGCCTCGTCGAGCGGCTCGCCCTGCACGATCGGGGTCGACGTGCTTCCGGAAGCGACAGCGGCTCCGGCGCTGAGCCGGACGCCGAGCGGCCCGGCGGTTCTGCCGTCACTCGCCAGACGGATGCCGTCGAGCTCGTCACCGCCGGCCTCGACGGGAGGCGGCGTTGGCTCGGGCTGAGACGACGAGTCGGTGCTCGACGAGCAGCTCGACGCGACGAGCGCCACCACGGCCGTCAGGCCGAGGGCGGCTCGACGCCGGGCCCGCGGTGAGGCACCGAGGGGCGACACCACTTGCGACATGGCACACCGACCTCTCACGAACGAGCCTCCCGAAACGAGATCGTCCACGATCACTCTTGCACCACTGAGACGCTCCCGGATGGCGCCCGGTTCCCGAGCCGTCGGAACGACGGGCGTCAGCTCTCGGCCCCGGTGTCCTCCGGTTCGGTCTCGTCACCCGCGCGGTCCGGGTTGATCCGTCCGATCAGCTCGTGGAGGCCCTCTCGCTCTGCCTCGTCCGGGTGGAGATCGGCGAGATCCTGCAGGTGCTCGATCGCCGACGAGCGCTCGCGAGCGGTGGATCGGCGCGCGAAGGCGTCTTCGTACCGGTTGGCGATGGTCCGCAGCCGCCGGGACTCACCCAGCTTCCCGTCGAGCAGGGCCTTTGTCAGCAGCGCGTCGGCCAGGCCGACCGCGTCCCAGTACTGCTGGTCCGACTCCGGGAGCCTCCGCCGGGTGAGACGGGCCACGAGCCGGCGCTGCGCGTCGTCGACGCTCGAGGGGTTGTCGGCGTCGAGCATCGCGCGGATCGTCTCGAGCTGGACGTAGTTCAGGAACGTGTAGGGAGCGGGATCGTCCGGGTTGGCCTCGACCGCGGCCTCGTAGGCCGTTCGATAGGCGGCCACGGCCCGCTTCAGCGAGGCGACTCGTTGACGTCCGGTTCGGATCGTCGCCTGGCGCTTGTGGTGCCCGGCCAGCAGGGCCGAGCGCTCGCTGCTCTCGCGGTCAGCGCCGCTGATCTGACCGAGCAGGCGGATCCCCTGTTCGGCTGCGCTGGCCAACCGCTTGGCCGTCGCCCGGTCGCCTCGCGAGACCTTCTGACTTCGGAGCAGCGACGCAGCATGACGATCGCGCAGGTTGGCGAGCTGTTCGACGGCGCGCAGGCTCGCGCCCCCGCTCGGGTGCCGAAGGGCGGCCTCGTACCACTCGATCGCCGTCGCGAACTCGCCCATCTCGGCGTGCACCTCCGCGAACCGCTCGGCCAGGACCCCGCCGTCGTCTCCGGCGAGCCATCCTCGCCCGCGGGCGGCATGGACCAGGATCTTGAGCTCCTCGTGCATGGCCTGCCTGGTCTTCTCGGCGACGCTGACGTTGCCCCGGCTCGCCAGCTGATCGACCTGGTACTCGATCCGACGGAGTAGCTCCCTGGCGGTCGGCGGGGCCGGAGCCAGCCAGCCGGCGCCGACCGACGGCAGGCGCAGGCCGCTGTCGCCGTAGCACTGGTACGCCCCCCACGTGTTCGACTGAGGTGCGGCCGCGTGGGCGGCGCGCCGCGCCACGAACACCGCCTCCCCGAACGGGTCCCCGGACTCGAGCATCCGCTCGTAGAAGGTCGACGCGAACGCGAGGGCGGCGGCGTCGTCGACCGCCCACCCGGCGGCGACCACGGCACGGACGCCCGACCCGATCAGCAACCGGGCCAGGCTGGCGCCGAGGCGGTTGTGCTCGCCCTGGGCCCCACTCCACGCGCCGTCTCCTCCTATCCGGCCGAGGTGGCAGCAGTTCAGGAAGACGAGATCGGGAATCGGCCGGAGCTGGCTCAAGAACCTCGCGGTCAGGAAGGCGCCGGGACCGATGACCACGCCGGTTCGCGTCTCGTTGCTGCCGTCGAATGCTCCGTGACCGGCGATGTGGACGATCCGGTACTCGTCCTCGAACATGGCGGACTCGATGGCCGACACCTCCTCGCCGGTTCGGGTCCGACCGGGCTCGAACAGGTGGGGGTTGACCTGGCCGGCGAGCCCGAACCGCTCCAACGTGTCGACGACCGCCACCGCCTCGGAGTAGGCCCCCGGCAGGTCCGGCCAGTCGGCCCCGCCCGGAGGGTTGCCGATCACCAGTGCCCGGAGGGTGTCGGCCCGTTCGACCTGCTGCAGGGAGCTCCCGACCAGCTGGCGGGTGAACGGGGCGCGCAGTGCGAGGGCTTCCCGGCTGCGGGGTTCGGGGCTACGCGCCGAGAGCATCTCCCACGGGATGTCGGCGGTCGCGGGATCGACGACGAGCTGCACGTCGGCGGCCGAGCGGAGGTCCCACTTGACGTCGTTCGGCAACAGCAGCTCGAAGAGGTTCGTGTACAGGCCCGGGGCCGGCTTCGGGTCGTCCACCGCATCGCGCAGCATCCGCCAGAGGCGCTCCTTCTCGATCTCGTGGACGTTCTCGCCGACGGCGGCCAGACGCCGATCGACGACGAACCCGAGTCGCAGCAGGGGATCGTCGGCCTCGCCCCCGGCGCCGTCCCGGTCCTCTTTCTCGCGGGTGACCACGATGCGGCGCCACGGTCGCACTCCGATCGTGGCCGACACGCTGTGCATGAGGTGACCGTCGCGGCGGAGCAGCTCCGGCTCGACGGTCACGCCGTCCGGGAGCGCCATCGGGTCGGACGCCGCCGAGTCGGCGTCGGTCTCGGCGGCGAGCGAGAGCAGGGCGGCCTCGGCTTCCGGTGCGCGCCGTTCCCACAGGTCGAGCCGGTCGTACTGGCAGCGCGGTGGCCCGGTCTCCTCGAGCAGGGAATGGTTGGCGGCGGCAACACCCTCGACGATGGCCCGCGCCGCCGCGCCGACACCCATCCCCTGGTCGCCGGTGGCGCCGACCAGGACCGCGCTGATCGGCAGCGTGACGAGCTTGCCCGGCTCGGTCGCGGTGGCGTCCCGCTCGTCGAGCGCGTGGGCCACCAGCGACGACCTGATCGTCTCGGCGAGCAGTCGAGGGGTCAGCTCGCCGTACTCCCCCAAGCCGACCACCACGACCCCGTCGGCGGGATAGGAGCGCGCCGGAGCCCGCACGCGGAGATGACTGCCGATATCTCCCGGATACTTGTCGCGGGAGTGACGGGCGCTCAGGCGTCCCCCGAGTCGGCGGTCGATGTGGCCCTCCGCGCCCGAGAGCGGGGTCGCCGTGTAGTGGCCGACGATGACCGGCGAGTCGGCCCGGTCGAGGCTCCCGTGGATCACCCTGACCACGATCTCGGTGCTCGACGGAGGGGGCGGCGGTGGGCTGGGCGTCGGTGCCGGTGCGGCTGCGTCGCTGGGTGTTGCGGCCGGCACGGCCCTCGGTGGCTCGGGCTCGGACAGCCACCGGTGCGACGAGTCGTAGAGGTAGGTGGCATCCGCATCGGGTCGGCCGGCAAAGGGCTCGGTGAAGCTCGTGCGGTAGTTGAAGGCCAGCTCGGGGTGGTCGGTCTTCTCGATGATCTTCTCGATGCACTCGGCGTCGGGATGCTTGAAGTAGGCGCCGTTGGTCGAGATCAGGAAGCGGCGGCAGTCGATGATGTCGAGGAGATCCTCGGACATGTTGTTGACGCTGCCGTGGTGCGGGATCTTGAAGCCGTCGAGGGGAACGGGCGGGCCCAGCTCCTTCTCCTTCGCATACCGCTCGAGGCTCTTCACCAACACGTCGACGTGGGCGTCGCCCGACAGCAGCCAGCGGTCGGTGCCGCCGTCGTGCTCGTACTCGGCAACGAACGCGATGCTGCTGCCGTTCGCCGCCGATCCGTCGCTCCCCCAGACCTTGCTGCCGCGGGTCGGCTGGACCGGGCCCAACCGCTCCTCGAGCAACTCGATCGCACGCGCCCGATCGCCGGGGGACAGGTCCTTCTTGGCCACCTCCTTTTTCCACACCGGTTCGAGAGCCGTCAGCTTGGCGGGCGTCGGCGAGAGCAGGACGAGCGTGAGGCCGCCGGGCAGCGGGACCTCGGGCAGCGGACCGCGCGGCGGCACGACCACCGGGCCCCGATCGAACGCCTCGTTCCACGGGAGCCGGTACCGGTCGAGGAGCGCACCGAGGAACTCACCCTGGACGCCGCCCCGTGTCGACGCCGCCGTCGTCGGATCGA
>JBFJYB010000188.1:0-5551 GCA_041622835.1 Acidimicrobiales bacterium
GCCGATCTCGGCGCGGATCGGGGCGGCGTCGGGGCGCGTGCACTCGACCATCACGTCGTCGAGCCCGAGGTGGTCGGCCAGCAACCGCAGCTCGGCGGCCAGGTCCACGGCGACGTGGCTCGGATCGACCCCGTCCTCGACGTGCACGGCCCGCACGCGCAGAACCGACCCGGCCCGGTCGCTCTTGAGGTCGACCCGTGCGGTCATGCGGTCCCCCTGGAGGAACGGCAGGACGTAGTACCCCCACCGGCGTTTCGGCGCAGGCACGTAGATCTCGATCCGGTAGTGGAAGTCGAAGACCCGCTCGACCCGCGGGCGGTACCAGACGACCGGGTCGAACGGGGACAGCAGGGCGCGGGCGTCGACCGTGCGCGGCACGCGGGCGTCGACGTGCAACCAGGCCGGCCTCCCCCACCCCTCGACCTCGACCGGTGCCAGGCGCCCGGCCTCGACCAGGTCGGACACGAGCGGGCGCACCTCCCGGCCGGTGACCCGCCAGTAGTCGGCCAGGTCGCCTTCGGTGGCGACGCCGTGGGCTGCAGCGGCCCAGTCGACGAGCTGACGGAGCGCGTCGGAGCGCTCCGGCGTCGGGCGGGCGAGGATCTCGGGCGGCACCACCCGTTCGATCAGGTCGTAGACCCGCTCGAACGACGGTGTCCGGCGAGCCCCGAGCCGGCCGACGGCGAACAGCCATTCCAGGGCTCGACGGCCGTCGGATCGCGACGCCCACCACTCGCCGGTCCGGCGACGAGGATCGGTGAGATCGCCGCTCCGCAGCGGACCCCGGGCGGCAACCTCGTCGTAGACCGACTCGACGTAGCCGCCCGGCGCCTTGTCGAGCTCGGCGTAGTACTTGCTCGAGACGAGCTCGTCCTGGCGCCACCGGAAGAACGGCTGGCGGGCGACGGGTATCAGCGAGGCCTCGTGGGCCCAGGACTCGATGAACTGGTCCCGCTCGTAGGCCACCCGGTCGAGCAGGTCGAGCCGGTGCCGGCCGAGCCGGGCGAACAACGGCAGGTACTGGCTGCGGACGATGACCGGCACCGAGTCGAGCTGGAGCACACCCATGTGCTCGATGGTGCGGCGCACGTGGCCGGCATCGACCCGGCCGGTCGGTCGCCGGTCGAGCGCCTGGGCCGCCAGCGTGATGCGTCGGGCCTGGCTCGCCGACAGCTTCCTCACGCGACCGCGAACCGTCGTGTTGCGTAGGCCCCGCCCAGCGCCCGGCCCAGGAGGCTGGCGACGAAGAACGCGACTGCCACCAGCGCCATCGTGGCCGCAGCCGCAGTGTCGTGATGGAAGCTGACCAGCGCCCCGATGATCACCGAGAGCCAGCCGATGGCGACCGCGGTGACCATGATCAGCGGCACCCGCTTGACCAGCATGGTCGCCGCGGCCGGGGGCGCGATCAGGAAGGCGAACACGAGCAGGTTGCCGACGGCCTCGAACGAGACGACGATCGACACCGCCAACAGCACGAGCAGCACCCCGTGGGCGAGCTTGGGTTGCAGGCCGAGCAGGCGGGCCTGGGTCTCGTCGAAGGTCATGACCAGCAGTGCGCGATGGAACACGGTGACGGCGACGATCGCCAAACCGGCAGCGATCCCCTGCTTCAGGAGGTCGGCGTCGTCGATCCCGGTGATCGACCCGAACAGGAACCGGTTCAGGTCGCCCGTGTAGGACCCGGACTGGCTGGACATGATGACGACTGCGAGAGCGAGGAAGCCGACGAACAAGACGCCGATGGACGTGTCGTCCGGGAGCGGCGAGTACGAGCGGATGACGCCGATCCCGCCGGCCATCACCACCGCTGCGACGAGAGCTCCGACCGTGGTGCTGGCGCCGAGCGCGAAGGCCACCGCGATGCCCGGCAGCACACCGTGGGCCAGCGCGTCGCCCAGGAAGCTCATGCCCCGCAGCACGACCCAGGTCCCGACCACAGCGGTGCACAGCGCCACGAGCACGCCGGCCAGCAGCGCATCGCGCATGAACGGGTTGTCGAGGAACGGTCGCACCCACCAGTCCCACGGGTCGGTCACGAAGCCCACGAGCAGGCGCCTCCGGTCAGCCTCCACCTCGACACCACGACCCCTGTCCGACGACAACCCAAACTGAGAACGGCTCTCAGTCTAGGACGTTCGCCGAGCCGCCAGCTCAGCTTCTCCCCGCAGCACGAGGTACGACGCGAACGAACCAGCGGCCGAATGCGAGCCCGATCCCGGCACCCGAGACGACGAGAAGGCAGCGAGGATCACGCCTGCCCCCTAGGTGGCCAACAGCCGCACCGAGGGTCAATCGAGGTGGATGCGCCGGCCTCGACCGTGGCGTGAGCGGCTTGCCGGCGGAGGGCAGGATCGGCGAGCCTGACGGGGTGACTGCGCAGACCAAACACGCCTACGAGATCGGTACCCAGCTGGCCGACGACCCCCTGGTCGTGGTGGTCGACGACTTCGTCACGCCGGCCGAGACCCGGCATCTCATCAACCAGGCCCGGCAGGGACTGACCCGGGGCAAGGTGACCGGTGACGAGGGCACCAAGATCAGCGCCGGACGCACCGGCCGGGTGACCTGGATCAAGCACGACAAGACCCCGATCGTCCGGGGCCTGGTCAAGCGGGTCTCCGACGTGGTCGGGATCCCGGTCAGCCATGCCGAGTCGCTGCAGGTCGTCCACTACGCCGAAGACCAGGAGTACCGCGCTCACCACGATTCGTGGGATCTCAGCACCGAGAAGGGCCAGACGCGCACGGCCAAGAGCGGCCAACGCCTGGTCACCGCGCTGATGTACCTCAACGAGGTCGAGGCCGGCGGCGCCACCGGCTTCCCGAAGTTGAAGCTCGAGGTCGAGCCGGTCCCGGGCCGGATGGTGCTCTTCCACAACACGACCGAGCGCGGCGACCTCCACGTCAAGAGCCTCCACGGCGGGTTGCCGGTCATCGCCGGCGAGAAGTGGGCGTGCAACCTCTGGTTCCGCGCCGAGCCCTACGTCCGACCCGGCGCTCGCGCCCGTCCGGCGCACGCCGCGCGCAAGAATCCCCGGAGCTCCAAGCGGGCCAAGTCGCAGAAGGCCGCCCGTCGCCGGAACCGCTGAGGCGGCTCAGATCACCAGGGTCGTGCCGCCGTCGACGACGAGGATCTCACCGGTGATGTAGGTGTTGGTGACCAGCGCCATGATCGCCCTGGCGCAGTCGTCGGGGGTCGCCGAGCGCCCGAGCGGCGAGATGGCGGCGATGCCGGCATGGGCGTCGTCCCAGTCGCTCGTCCACGGCGTCGCCACCAGGCCGGGGGCGACTGCGTTCACCCGCACCGGACCACACGCCTTGGCCAGCGCCACGGTCATGGCGTTGAGCGCCGCCTTCGACATCCCGTAGGCGACCGAGCTGCCGATCGGTCGGAGGCCGGCGACCGACGTGACCGTGACGACGTTGCCGTCGGGCGACGTCCGCAGGTGGGGCATGGCGGCGCGGGTCAACCACCACGTCCCGTAGACGTTGACGTCGAGGGTCCGCGTGAAGATCTCGTCGGTGAGACCGTCGAGGTCGCCGTGGGGCACCCGGGTCGTCCACCCGGCGTTGTTCACCAGGATGTCGAGCCGCCCGAACCGCTCGATGGCGGCGTCGACCAGCGCCACGCACTGGGCCTGGTCGCTGATGTCGGCCCGGACGTACACGCTGTCGGTCGCCAGCGCCGAGGCCACCGCCTGGCCGGCGTCGACCGACGTCGACGAGTTGACGACCACCGACGCGCCGGAGTCGGCCAGGTGGTGGGCGGTTGCCTCGCCGATCCCGCTCGACGAGCCGGTCACGATCGCCACCCTGCCGTCGAGCTCGCTCCCGGTCATCCCGGTGTTGTAGCACCTGCGCCGCGTCAGGCTTCGATCGCGTACTCCGCCAGCCGGCCGTAGAGGGGCATCGCCTCGTCGAGCACCGGGTGCAGGTTCTCGGGAAGGGACCGCTCCGGCGGCCGATACGGGAGGAAGCCGGTGCTGCGGTGGACCGCTGCGTACCAGTGTGCAGCCCAGACTCCGTCCTCGGGCTTGGGCCCCTCGGGCCACGACAGCATCGACTCCTCGAAGTCCAGCCCCACCCGCTCGCACAGCGCACCGAGCACCGCACGCGGATCGGTGAGGAGCAGGCGCGAGTCGATGACCATCGGGGTGTCACCGGCCTCGACGATCGACTCGAGCAGCCCGACCTGGATGGCCAGCCCGGTGTCGGCGAGGGTCAGGTCGGGAAGCTGCACGGCCAGCGACGACAGCATGTCCCGTGGGTCACGCACCAGCAGCAGGTTCCGGCACCGGCCGAGGAACGAGCGATCGAGGTCGACCAGATGGTGAGCCATCATCTTGAAGAACACCACCGGGCGGGGGTGATCGCCCAGGATCACCGACTCCACCTGGGCCGCGCCGTCGCTCGACTGCGACGCGAGCACCCGGTCCCGTCCGGGGTGCGCGCGCCCGCTGACGCGCAGGTAGTGGGCGTAGAGAGGCTCGTCGACGACCGTGGTGTCGGACCGCTGCCGGAACGAGTACATGAGCGCGGTCGACACGTTCCGGGGGCCCGACCAGCAGGCCAGCCGGATCATCGGGCGACCGACGCCGCCACCGCCTGCTGGTAGAGCGTCTGGAGCTGCGCCGTCACCGGACCCGGCCGCCCGTCCCCGATGGTGCGGCCGTCGACCTCGACCACCGGCGTGAGCCCACCGAAGGTGCCGGTGACGAACGCCTCGTCGGCCGAGTACACGTCGGTCAGCGAGAAGCCGTGCTCGCGGGTGCCGATCCCGGCACGGGCCGCTTCCTCGAGCACCACCGCCCGGGTGATGCCCTTCAGGCTGTAGTGCCCCGTCGAGGTCCACACCTCGCCCGCGGTGACGACGAAGAAGTTGGTGGCGTTGCAGGTGGCCACCGCGCCGGTCGGATCGAGCATCAGCGCCTCGTCGGCGCCGGCGTGCACGGCCTGGATGAGAGCGATCACCTCGTGGAGCTTCGAGTGGGAGTTGAGCCGCTGGTCGAGCGTGTCGGGGGGCGGGCGGCGAACGGTCGCGGTGAACAGCGAGATGCCCTCGTCGGCCACCGACGGGTCGGCGACCTTGTGCTCGGCGATGATCACCACGTTCGGACCACCCACCACGTTGGCCGGGTGCTGCGACGGCGTCTTCTTGTCGCCGCGGGTCACCATCAGCCGCAGGTGGACGTCGTCGTGCATGTCGTTGCGGGTGACGGTCTCGCGGAGCGCCGCCTCCACCTGCTCGCGCGACATCCCGATGTCGAGGTCGATGGCGGCCGCCCCCGCGAACAGCCGGTCGAGGTGGCGGTCGAGGAAGGCGAACCGGTCGTGGTGGAGGCGGATCCCCTCCCACACGCCGTCGCCGACGAGGAACCCGCTGTCGAACACCGAGATCTTCGCCTCGTCGCGGGGGTGGAAGGC
This sequence comes from Acidimicrobiales bacterium, assembly GCA_041622835.1. Classification (GTDB taxonomy): domain Bacteria; phylum Actinomycetota; class Acidimicrobiia; order Acidimicrobiales; family JBFJYB01; genus JBFJYB01. The sequence goes on from JBFJYB010000188.1 coordinate 5,427, forward strand.
CCCGTTGATGTAGACCTCTACCGACGCGTTGCGTTCGTCGGCCAGTGCCTGGTGGGTGCTACGCGACCGGGCGCTCCGCTCCACCGGGAGACCCGACCTACTTCGAGGTGTCCTGGCCCAGGTAC
>JBFJYB010000189.1:0-5535 GCA_041622835.1 Acidimicrobiales bacterium
CGATGGCGCTGACGACCTGGAGCACCGACGACATGCCCTCGGCGTCGCGCGGGTGGCGGACGGCCATGATGCAGATCCCTCGCATGTCCTGGACCAGCTCGCTCATGCGCCCCTCGAGGTCTTCGAGCTCCTCGGCCATCTCGGGATCGTTGAAGTAGAGCGCGGCGTAGGCGAGGTCGACCATGAGCTCGGAGAGGTCCTTGGCCTCGGCCAACATGGTGCGGAGGTTGCGGGGTCGGTCGTCCATCGGGTCACCTTGCAGGGTAGTTGGGGTGGTCGTTCACGGGATCGGCCGTCCTGGTCAGAGAACCAGCGCCTCGACGGTGAGCACCAGGACGAAGGCGCCCACCAGGTCGAGGATCGAGGTCACGAGCGGGATGCCGTAGGTGTCGGGGTCGACGCCGAACCGGACGGCGGCGATGGTGCCGTAGTAGGCGACGGCGGTGACGACGACGGTGACCAACGCACCACCGACGAGCGACAGCCCCAGCAGGTCGACCGTGCCCGGACTGGTCAGGGCGAGCCACTCGGCGCCGAGCTGGGCCAGCAGCGCAGTGACGACGAAGGCCGGGATCGCGAGGCCGAAGGTGGCGGCGATGTCGCCCCGTGCCGGGCGGGTCGGCAGGGCCGCGGGGCCGATGAGGCCCAGGTGGAGCTTGGTCGACAATCGGCTCGACAGGATGCCGCCGAGGGCACCGGCCACGGCGAGGAAGCCGGGCAGGAACACCAGCAGGGCCGGCAGCGAGCCGAAGTCGGCGAGCTGCTTCTCGACGGTGAGCCCGGCCAGCAGGTCGAACAGCCCGGCCAGCACCAGCACGGGAACCGACTCGCGGAGGATCTGGCGGATCCCCTCCGATCCGGTCGCCACCACCGCGACCACCGACCCGAGCGTGACCACGACCAGACCGACCGCCAGGGCGTCGGACAGCGTCGACCGGTCGACGATCATCGCCGCGATGAGCAGCGCCGGCAGCGTCACCACGTCGCCGGCGGCGGTCACGAGCGGCGCGGTCACGTTGTCGGGGTCGAGGTCGTAGAAGACCGAACCGGCTGTCAGCGCGAGCGCGATCACCAGGACGACCGCCGATGCGAGCAGGCCGCCGACGACGGAGATCACGACGAAGTCGGCCAGCGAGATGGACTCGGCGATGCCGAAGCCGACCGCGATGGCCTTGGCCAGCGCACCCAGGGCGAGCGACATCACCAGTGTGAGCGTCATCGACGCGTACACGTTCTGACCGACCACGGTTGCCGGCCGGAACGACCAGTGGAAGGTGCCGGCGTGGATCGAGGTCCCCAACCGGCTACCCATGGCACCGAAGATGTTGCCGCGGAGGGCGATGGTGGCGGGGACCATGAGGAGCAGGCCGGGCAACTCGTCGAGGCGCTCGGTGCTGTCGCCGAGCACGAGCCCGGCCACCACGCTGGCCACGGCGAGCAGGAACAGCGCCGTAAGGCTCTGGCCCACCGCTCGCCGGTCGTAGCCGAGCAGCCACCCGAGCGCGCCGCGGTCCCGCCAGCGGCGGGTGGCGGCGATCACCGACGAGCCCCGATCACCGATCGAGACGCGGCCGCGAGGCAGAACCGGTCAGCGGGCATGGTCGGCTCACGTTTCGGGGGACGGGTGAGAGGCGGGAGGACGCATTCCCCCGCCAAGTCTCGCCGAGATGGGCAGCCGCGAGGCGGAATTGCCCCCGGCACGAGGCTCGGAGACACCCGAAAGGGTGGTCAGAGGGTGGTCAGAGGGACCCGAAAGGGTGGTCAGAGGGTGGTCAGGAGGATGGGCTGTCCGGCTCACTTCGACGGCTCCGGGGCCGATGGTTCACCATGAATCCGCGCGCCCTGGGCGTCATGTTGTCGGCGGTGGCGGCGGCGGCCATCGCGGCTGCAGCGCTGTCCGGGCTCGCGATCGGCCTCACCGTGCTCCTCACGGGCCTCGGGATCATCGGCCTGGGGGCGTTCGTGCCGGGCGGCCGCTACGTGGCCCGGACCCCGGTCGACCAGCGCAACCAGTCGCTGCTCGCCGCGTCGCCCGACGCGCTGGTCGTGCTCGACCAGGAGCTGCGGATCTCCTACGTGAACGACGCCGTGACGACGATGCTCGGCTGGACGCGGTCCGACCTCCTGGGCCAACCGGCGATCGGCTACTTCCACCTCGACGAGCAGCAGGCGGCGACGACCCGGCTCGCGGCCCTCCGCCAGCTGCCCGGCAAGATCGAGCGTGACGAAGCCCGGCTCCTCGGCGCCGACGGCCTGTACCGCTCGACCGAGCTCACCGTCGCCAACCGCTGCGACGACGAGCCCATCAGCGGCTTCGTGATCACGCTGCGGGAGAACGCCGAGCGACGCCAGACCGAGGACACCCTCGCCCGACGGGTCGCCCAGCAGGGGGCGGTCGCGCAGCTCGGTCGCTTCGCGCTCGAGGGAGCGGCACCGAGCGTGATCGCCGACGAAGCGGCTCAGATCATCCGGCACACCCTCGACGTGGACGTGTGCGAGCTCTACCGCACCATCGTCGACGAGAACGTGCTGGCGCTCGAAGCGGCCAGCGGGCCGACCTCGTCGCTCGTGGGCCGGCACGTCCTCCCCATGGGACCGTCGTCGCTCGCCGGCTTCACCCTGCTCAGCGACCAGCCGGTGATGGCCGACGACCTCGAGGACGAGCGGCGCTTCAAGGTCAGCCGCCACGAGCGCAACCACGGCCTCCGGAGCGGCGCCGGCGTCGTGTTGAACGGCCGCAGCCGGCGCCACGGTGTGATGCTGGTCGCGACCCGGAGTCGCCGGGTGTTCACCGCCGAGGACACGGCCTTCCTCCAGTCGGTTGCCAACGCCCTCGCGCTGTCGCTCGAACGGCGCGGGGTCGAGGTCGAAGCCCGGCACGCGTCCCTCCACGACGCGCTGACCGGTCTGCCCAACCGCTCGCTGTTCATGGACCGGCTCCGCGTGGCCATCGACCGCGCCACCGACCGCAACGAGCTCGTCGGCGTCCTGTTGTGCGACCTCGACCACTTCAAGGTGGTGAACGAGAGCCTCGGTCACCGCGCCGGCGACGACATGTTGATGGCGGTGGCGGAGCGGCTCGAGCGGGTGCTGCGACCCGGCGACACCGTCGCCCGCTTCGGCGGCGACGAGTTCACGATCCTGACCCAGGCTCTGGAGCACCCCGAGCAGGTCGAGATGATCGCCGATCGGGTGCGCGCGGTCCTGGACGAGCCGTTCGAGGTCAACGGCAACTCCCTCCGGACGACCGCGAGCATCGGGATCTCGCTGGTTCGAGGCGACTCCGACCAGCCGGTGAGCCCCGAGACGGTCGTGCGAGACGCCGACGCCGCCATGTACCAGGCCAAGAAGTCGGGCCGGGCCAAGTTCGAGATCTTCGACGCATCGATGCGGGTCCAGGTGGTCGACCGGTTCCGGACCGAGTCCGAGCTGCGGGAGGCGGTCGAGAACGACGAGCTCGACGTGCACTACCAGCCGATCGTCGAGATCCGGACCGGGCGGACGGTCGGCGTCGAGGCCCTGGTCCGCTGGATGCACCCCGCCCGTGGCCTGATCGCGCCGTCGCACTTCATCCCCGTCGCCGAAGAGACCGGCCTGATCGACCAGCTCGGCGACGTCGTGCTGCGCAAGGCGGCCCGGCAGGCTCGATGGTGGAACGAGCGGGGCGGCTCCGAGCCGCTCCGGGTCTCGGTGAACCTCTCGGCCCGTCAGCTCCTGCGACCCGATCTGGCCGAGTCGGTGCACGGCATCTTCGCCGAGGTCGGGGTCGACCCGAGCCACCTGTGCCTCGAGATCACCGAGAGCGCCCTGATGCACGACGTGTCGGCCTCGATGACCACCCTGTGGGCCCTGAAGGAGCTCGGCCTGCTGCTCGCGGTCGACGACTTCGGCACCGGCTACTCGTCGCTGTCGTACCTCAAGCGCCTGCCGGTGGACATCCTGAAGATCGACCAGAGCTTCGTCGACGGCCTCGGTCGTGAGCACGAGGACCGGGCCATCGCCGCCGCGGTCGTCAACCTGGCCCACACGCTGGGCCTCACCGCCACCGCCGAGGGCGTGGAGAACGAGCGGCAGCTCGCCATCTTGCGCGAGCTGAGCTGCGATCACGTGCAGGGGTACCTCTTCTCCGCACCGGCACCACCCGAGGACCTGTCCCTGGAGGTTTGGGCGCTGGGGGCGGGCAGCGGCGACTCGGCCCCGTCGCTTCCCGGATGAGCGGTCAGAGGTCCGATCAGAGGACGTAGCACCGGAGCCGGCCGGGGAGCACCTCCGCCCGGCGGGCCGCTGGTGGCTCGGCGGGGCGGTAACGTCGTGGCCCACTGCCCGCCCGTCGCCTCGCCGGACCCCACCTCCACGGCATGTCAAGGAGCCGCGCGTTGACCCCTCCCACCAGCCCTTCGGCACCCTCGAGTCCTGCTTCGGCGCCCTGGTGGCGGGGCACGGTCGGCTACGAGATATACGTCCGCTCCTTCGCCGACAGCACCGGTGACGGGACCGGCGACCTGGCCGGCGTCGCCGCCCACCTCGACCACGTCGCGTACCTCGGCACCGACTCGATCTGGATCACGCCGTTCTACCCCTCGCCTGGGTTCGACCACGGCTACGACGTCAGCGACTACCGCGGGGTCGACCCGATCCACGGCGACCTCGACGACTTCGACCGGATGCGCGAGCGGGCCCACGACCTGGGGCTCCGCCTGATCGTCGACATCGTCCCGAACCACACCAGCTCGGCGCACCCGTGGTTCGTCGGCGCCCTCGAGGGGCCCGAGGCGCCCACGCGCGACTACTACCTGTGGCGTGATCCCGCCCCCGACGGCGGGCCGCCCAACAACTGGGTCAGCCACTTCGGGGGCCCGGCCTGGTCGCTCGACCCGGGGTCGGGCCAGTACTACTGCCACCTGTTCCTGCCCGAGCAGCCCGATCTGAACTGGCGCAATCCCGCCGTCGCCGACGAGTTCGACGACATCCTGCGCTACTGGTGCGAGCGGGGCGTCGACGGGTTCCGCATCGACGTGGCCCACGGTCTGGTCAAGCACCCCGACTTCCCCGACAACCCCCAGCCTCGCCCGGTCGAGCCGGGCATGGGACCCCGCCAGGTGTTCGATTGCTTCGACCACCTCTACGACCTCGAGCAGGACGACAACCTCGAGGTCTACCGGCGCTGGAACCGGGTCGTCGCGCCCTACGGCGCCATGCTCATCGGCGAGGTGGCCACCTCGGAGCCGCGCCGGGTCGCGCGCTACAGCTCCGACGGCGACGCGCTGCACTCGGTGTTCTACCTGCGGCCCACCCGCGAGCCCTGGGATCCCGACGAGCTCCCCGAGATCCTGCGGGCCATGCACGACGCGTGCCCGGAAGGCGTCTCGTGGGTGATCGACTGCCACGACCAGAGCCGGTCGGTGTCGCGCTACGGCGGGGGCGAGCGGGGCCGGCGCCGGTCGCTGGCAGTGTTCACCCTGCTGACCGCGCTCGGCGGGACCCCGTACCTCTACCAGGGCGAGGAGCTCGGGCTCGAGGACGGGATCGTCGACC
>JBFJYB010000190.1:0-5472 GCA_041622835.1 Acidimicrobiales bacterium
GAGGATCGTCTCGTAGGCCGCCCGGAGGGCGGTCTCGTCGTAGCTGGGCTCGTCGCGCTCGGCCGCCTGAGCCCACTCCAGCACGTGCACGTCGCGGAGGCCGCCCTCACCCTGCTTGAGGTCGGGCTCGAGCAGGAAGGCAACCTCGCCGTGGCGACGATGGCGTTCCTCCTGGCGCTGGGCGAGGACCGGCAGCCAGTGCTTGACCGACCGCCGCCAGTGCTGGGCGGCACCGTCGGCAAGACGGCTCGACATGTCGCGATCGCCGGCCAGGTGGCGCAGTGAGAGCAGCGAGGTCGCGGTGTCGAGGTCGTCGCGGCCGAGGGCCAGGGCCTGCTTCACCGTACGAACCGAGTGCCCGAGCTTGAGACCCTGGTCCCAGATCGGGTACCAGAGCGCCTCGGCGACGGTGAGGATGTCGTCGGCGCGGTCGTGGAGGAGGATGACGTCGATGTCGCTCTGCGGGCTGAGCTCGGCGCGGCCGTAGCCGCCGACGGCAACGAGGGCCGTGCCATCGCCCTCGCCGACGCTGTCGTCGAACAGCTCGGCCAGCCACTCGTCGACACGCCGACTGTAGGCCCGGCAGAAGACGGTCCCGACCAGGCTCCGGTCGGCCAGCAGCTCCTCTCGCGCGCGCGCGACCATCAGGGCACCCTAGTGCTGTGATCGCCGACCTTTGCGGGGTCGGTGAAGCTGTGGGCCGGCGCCAGCCGGACCTGGTCAGCCGAAGAGGTCAGACGATCCGCCCACCGCTCGAGTCGGAGAAGCTGTACGCAGACTCGGCGTGCTGGCTCTGGTCGAGACCGACCCGCTCGTCGTCCTCCGACACGCGGAGCCCGATCGTCGAGTCGAGGATCCTGGCGATCCCGTAGGTCACCGCGAACGAGTAGGCGAGGACGGCGACGATCGACACGAGCTGGTTCCAGAGCAGCTCACCCCCGCCGAAGAACACCCCCTCGATGAAATCGCCGTCGGGGATGGCGTCGGCGTCGGCGAACAGCCCGAGCAGGACACCTCCGACGATGCCCCCGACGAGATGGACCCCGACCACGTCGAGCGAGTCGTCGTAGCCGTACCGGAACTTGAGCTGGATGGCCAGGAAGCAGACCACGCCGGCGACCGCTCCGAAGACGATCGAGTGGAGCCCGCCCACGAAGCCGGCGGCCGGGGTGATGGCGACCAGGGCGGCCACGACCCCCGATGCCGCCCCGAGCGTCGTCGCCTTGCCGTCCTTGACGACCTCGGCGAGGAGCCAGAAGATCATGCCGGCGGCGGCGGCGATGAACGTGTTGAGGAAGGCCTGCGCCGCCACACCGTTGGCGCCGAGCGCCGACCCGGCGTTGAACCCGAACCACCCGAACCACAAGATGCCGGCTCCGAGCATCACGAGCGGGAGGTTGTGAGGTGGCATGCCCTCGGCGGGCCAGCCGCGCCGCCGGCCCAGCACCAGCACCAGCGCGAGGGCGGCCGCACCGGCGTTCACGTGGATGGCGGTCCCGCCGGCGAAGTCGAGCGCGGGGAGGCCCTCGATCCAGCCGTCGGGCGAGTAGATCCAGTACACGACCGGCGAGTAGACGACCAGAGACCACACCGGCACGAAGATCGCCCAGGCCGAGAAGCGCATCCGGTCGGCGACCGCGCCCGAGATCAACGCCGGCGTGATGGCGGCGAAGGTCATCAGGAACGCGAACGGCACGACGGCGTCGGCGCCGCGGACGTCCTTCAGCCCCACGAAGTCGAAGTCACCGATGATCGGCGTACCCGAGTCGCCGGCGGCGAGCGAGAAGCCGACCAGCACCCAGATCAGCGGCACCATCCCGACGCAGTACATGTTCATGTTGAGCATGTTCAGGACGTTCTTCGAACGGACCATGCCGCCGTAGAACAGCGCCAGGCCCGGGATCATGAACAGAACCAGCGCGGCCGAGGTCAGCACCCACGCGATGTCTCCGGCAGTCATCTCCACTTGCCTCCTCCCGACGAGCCGGCGACAGGCTGGCGTACCGGCGCCGAGCGCGTCAAGCTCGGCCGAAACCGGAGATGACCAGCCCACATCTGGCAGACTGCAGTCACGATGATCCGCCTTCGCCATCCATGGCCACGGTCCATGGTCGCCCGGCGCCGAGGGTGAGTCCGACCCCGCACCCATCGACGGTCCGAGCCGGTGGCCATCCACGGGCGCCCTTTGCGAGCTGAGCATGGCCGTGCGCGAAGACTGCCGGCACTACTCCTCTCGCAGCATCGCGGGCGGCGACACGGTTCAGCGATGCCGCCTCGAGGTCAACGAAGATGCGCCGTTCGCCTGTCCGGAGGGCTGCCTGTTCTTCGAACCTCGACCGCTGGCCGATGGCGGCTGGACTCGCTGAGCACCGGAACGCGGTCCGTGGTCACCGTCCGAAGGTGAAGACCCGATCGTCGTCGTCGCCGAGCTCGAGGTCGTTCGACAGCCGGAACTCGTTGCCGGTGCGCAACCCGAAGGTGTCGATCCCGTCCCCGTCCCAGTCGCCCACCAGCACGTCCTGGATGACCGCCTGGTCCGGCGCGCCGTGTCCCGGGCGCCCGCCGGGCTCACCCACCACCACAACCTCCTCGGCCTCGAAGGTGGCGATCTCGTTGGAGATGAGCACCCGGTTCCCGCGACGCACCGCGAAGGTGTCGATCCCGTCGCCGTCCCAGTCGCCCACGAACAGCTCGTCGTCGGCTCGCCCGAAAGCGACCTCCACGTCGGCGGGACCGCCGAGCCCGTCGTTGTCGAGGTAGATGGTGTTCCGCCGCCGCACGCCGAAGGTGTCGATCCCGTCACCGTCCCAGTCGCCGGTGACGACCTCGTCGCCGGGACGCCCGAAGCCGATCTCGGCATCGGCCAGGCCCCGCGAGTTCTCGTTGCGCATGTAGAAGACGTTCCCGACCCGGTAGGAAGCGGTGTCGGCCCCGTCTCCGTCCCAGTCGCCGACGAAGCGGGCCCCGCCGCTGATGCCGAAGCGGTAGCTGACCTCGGGTAGCCCGGTCTCGTTGAGGTTGGAGAGAAGGAACGTCTCGCCCCGCACCACGCCGAGGGTGTCGACACCGTCCGCGTTCCAGTCGCCGATGACGATGCGATCGGCACCGGTCGGCAGCACGAACTCGCTCCAGCCCGCGTCTGGCGCCCGATCGCTCGCTCCGGTCTGCGACACCAGAACCTGGAACCAGCGCATGCGCTCGGGCGGACCCGGGGGCACGTCGGGCGTCTCCTCGCTCAGGTCGGATCCCTGCACGAGCAGCCCCATGGCCGGGGCGGCCCGGTCACCCTTGACGTAGCCGCTGGGGGCGATCAGCTCCGCGTCGACATCGCACGAGCTCAGGGCGAACAGGCCGCCGGCGAAGTCGAACAGCTCGCGCTGCCAGACGAGCAGGGCCAGGTAGTCGGCCCCGCCGCACCCCGTAGCCAGGTCGAGATCGGCGTCCATCCACAGCTCGTAGCGCCGGATCTGCCTGGCCGTGAGCCGTGACTCGACATCGGCCGCCGCCACCAGCAGATCGTTCTCGCAGTCGTAGTCGAGCTCGAAGGCGACGATGTCGAGACCGGGTTCGGCCTCGTCGCTGTCGATGAAGGCGTCGGACCCGCAGTAGGGGCGGACCGTTCGGTCGCCGGCCCTGAGCCGTTCGGGCGGCAGCAGGCCGGGTCGATCGAAGGGCAGAGCCGGGAGCGAGGCGGTCCGGGCGCTGCGGAGCAGGGCCTCCTGGTCGTCGGGTGACGGCTGGGCTCCGGCCGGGGAGGCGGGACTGGTGGGCATCACGAGCATCGCGGCCACCACCGCGATCACGACCACCAGCACGGGTCCGTGCCGCATCATGTCAAGCCAGCTCCTCGCCCGCGTATCCCTGGGCTCCGCGCTCAAGGTACCTCTCCCGTCGAGGATTCGTGACCCGCCATCAGCGTGGCGAGGTCGCGGAAGAACTTCGAACGGGGCAGCACCACGTCGCATCCGGCCGCCGACGCGGCGTCGAGCAGCTCGTGGTCGACGTGGGCGCCGAAGCCGATCACCCGGCCGGGCACCGACGCGAGCCGCGCCAGGTCGCCGACCCGTGCGAGATCGACGACGATCAGCGTCTCGGCCGCCTCCTCGAGCTCCTCGGGGTTCACGACGAAGCGCACGCCGTCGACGACCGCCTCGATCCGCGACCGGTCCATCAGGTCGGGGACGTAGGCGGCGATCCCGGTCATGGCCGGCTCCGGTGACGGGCCATGTGCACGTGGGCCTTGGCCGCACCCCACGCGATGCCAGCCTCGTGGCAGGCCGGCGACAGCTCGCCCAGGTGCGCCGGCCCGATCCCGTACTCGTCGTCGGGGAACCGCTCCTCGGAGAACCGGTCGCGCTCGGCTGGAGCGACCCCCGCCCCGCGCAGCACGCCGGTGGCGTGGGCGCCGGCGCAGCGGACGATCGTCAGCGGCGTCGTGCGCTGCTCGTCGACGTCGGACGAGAGCAACGCGGTCAGCGCGTCGGCGACCTCGCGCCGAGCCGACTCGCCAGCCCGACGGGCGGCTTCGGCCACCTCGTCGGGCACCGATCCGAGCCGGGCTCGGGCCACCCGGGCCACGCTGGCCTCGATCCAGCCGGCCACCGCCTCGTCGACGGCGCGGGCCAGCTCCTCGCCGTGGCCGAGGAGCCGGGCCTCGTCGGTGGTCTCGTCGGGGCGTGGAGTCACCACGGCGATCGACCCTCCATCGTCACATGGTGGTCGACGGGGCCACGGGGCGCCCGTCGGCCCTGCCCTGCCTCGGGAGCCGGTCGGCGCGGCTCACGGGAAGGGCCAGCCGTTCTCGACGCAACCCTGCAGGCTGATGGACTGCTGCTGCATGACCGGCGCCCGACGGCCGGGCCCCGGGCAGCCGACATGGCCGTGACCGAGGGCATGACCGACCTCGTGATTCACGAGGTATCGCCGGTACTCGGCGAGGCCGGTCGTCCAGAACGGCACAGCCCCGAGCCAACGATCGCGGTTGAGGACGACCTGACGGCCTCGCGTGCACGAGTAGTAGCCGATGGTTCGCAGAGGAGCACAGGTGGCGTCGACGGCGGCGGGGGTCGCGAGCCGGATCCCGATCTCGGCCGGCCCAGTCGTGACGTGCTGCAGTCGGACGTTGCCGGCGGCGGTCCAGCTGCGCGGGTTGCTCAGGACGGCTTCGACCACCCGACCGAAGTCGGCGAGCGAGACGCCGGTGTTCGAGTCGACGGTGACGCGATAGCGGAACAGGGGACCTCCCCGCCCGACGATCTCGCCCGGCGCCAGGCCGTCGTCGCCGTCCCAGTCCCCCACCACCGGCACGTCCGACGCCCGCCCGTAGGCGAAGCTGACCTCGGCCCGGCCACCCCGTAGCCGGTTCCGCAGCAGCCACACGTTGCCGCGCCGCACCCCCACCCCGTCCACCCCGTCGCCGTCCCAGTCCCCCACCACCGGCACGTCCGACGCCAGCCCGTAGGCGAAGCTGAC
>JBFJYB010000191.1:0-5464 GCA_041622835.1 Acidimicrobiales bacterium
CAAGCCGTTCTCGGTGGTGCTGTTCGACGAGATCGAGAAGGCCCACCCCGACGTGTTCAACACGCTGCTCCAGATCCTGGAGGAGGGCCGGCTCACCGACGCCCAGGGTCGCTCGGTCGACTTCCGCAACACCGTGCTGATCATGACCTCGAACCTGGGGACCGCCGATCTGCGCAAGGCCAACCTCGGGTTCACCAAGGCCGACGAGTCGGTCACCTACGAGCGGATGAAGGAGAAGGTGCAGGACGCGCTCAAGCTGCACTTCCGGCCCGAGTTCCTGAACCGCATCGACGACGTGATCGTGTTCCACGAGCTGTCGAAGTCCGAGGTCACCCAGATCGTCGACCTGATGACGAAGCGGGTCGCAGGCCAGCTCGAGGGCCAGGGAATGGGCCTCGAGCTCACCCCGGCGGCCAAGGCGTTCCTCGCCGACCAGGGCTACGACCCGACCCTCGGTGCCCGGCCACTGCGGCGGGCGATCCAGCGGCTGGTCGAGGACCCGCTGTCGGAGCGGCTGCTCTACAAGGAGTACCGGGCCGGCGACATCATCATCGTCGACGTCGAGGACGACCCCGACGACGAGGGCAAGCAGCGCATCTCGTTCAGCGCCATCGAGGGGTTCGAACCGCCACCGGTCGAGGAGCTGGCCGCCGCCGACTGACGGGCGGTCCACCGGGCGGTCGGCCGACATCGGGCCGCCGCCCCACATCCATCGGCGCCGCGCCGGTCCCGTGTCCGGCTCGGGGCCGGTTGCCGTAGGGTTGCTCCGGTGAACCTGGCCGACGTGATCTCCGACGTCCACGCCCCGCCCGCCGACAGCGAGGCGGTGGCGCTCGTCCACCACGACCGTCGGGTCAGCTACCGCGAGCTGCGCTCGGAGATCGACCGCCTGCGGGCCGGCCTGACCGCCCTCGATCTCGAGCCGGGGGCCAGGGTCGGCATCGCCTGCGGCATCACGCCCCAGTTCGTCACGTCGTTCTTCGCCGCACTGGGCGCGGGCCTGGTGGCTGTTCCGCTCAACCCGCTGAGCCCGGCGCCCGAGCTCCAGCGTGAGCTCGACGCGGTCGGTGCGTCGGTGGTGGTCGTCGGTCCTGCGGCCGCCACGGCGATCGGCCGGCTCGACCGGTCCGCACTGCCCTCGCTCGCCCATGTCGTCGCCGCTGCGGACTCCGGCGTGGCCGACGCCATCGCGTTCGAGAGCCTCGGAGCCGAGTCCCCGCCGGTACCGCCGGCCGAGCGCGAGCCCGACGACCTGGCCGTGCTGTTGTTCACCAGCGGGACCGCCGGTGCACCCAAGGCGGCGATGCTGACCCACGGGAACCTCCTCGCCAACCTCGATCTGATGGAGGACCACCCGCTCGACATGGTCACCGCCGACGACGTGGTTCTCGGGGCGATCCCGCTGTTCCACATCCAGGGCCTCAACGCCCTGGTGGTCCCGACCCTGCGGGCCGGCGGCTCGGTCGTGATGATGGAGCGGTTCGACGCCGCCGCCGCCCTCAAGCTGATCGCCGCCGAGAAGGTGACCATGATCAGCGGTTCGCCCACGATGTGGGCCGCGTTCGCGGCGCTGCCCGACGCCGATCCTGGTGCCTTCGCCACGGTGCGGCTCGCCTTCTCGGGCGCAGCCCCGCTACCGCGTGCGGTGGCCCGGCGCATGCTCGAGCGGTTCGGCGTGCGCCTGGTGGAGGGATACGGGCTGACCGAAGCCGCGCCCGGCGTCGCCGTCGGGACGCCCGACACGCCGTTCGGTTCGGTCGGGCGGCCCCTGCCCGGTCTCGGCGTGCGCCTGGTCGGCGCCGACGGCGAGGACGTGCTGATCGGGGACCCCGGCGAGCTCTGGGTCCGGGGGCCGAACGTGTTTCCCGGCTACTGGAACGACGACGAGGCGACCCAGCGGGTGCTCGGCGCCGACGGGTGGCTCCGCACCGGCGACATCGCCGTGGTCGACGAGGCCGGCCAGCTCCGCATCGTCGACCGGGCCAAGGACCTCATCCTGGTGTCGGGCTTCAACGTGTATCCCGCCGAGGTCGAGTCGGTCCTCACCTCGCACCCTGCGGTCGAGGCTGCCGCCGTCGTCGGCGCGACCGACCCCTATCACGGCGAGGTGGTCACGGCCTTCGTGGTCGCCGCCGACGGGGCGGCGGTCGAGGCCGGCGAGCTGATCTCGTTCTGCGAGGCCCGCCTGGCCCACTACAAGTGCCCGGTCTCGATCTCGGTGGTGCCGGAGCTGCCCCGCACCGCGTCGGGCAAGGTGGTGCGGCGCGGGCTGACCTGATCGTCGGGCCCGGCCGGTCGCGCGGCCGATGATTGCCCGCCGGTGCACATCGACCGGCGCCCCGCCCGCTTGTGAACGCAGGAACTATCTCGCTACAGTCCGGGCATGTCGCCGGATTCCCCCAGGAGGCGCATACCCGAGGCGACTGTGGCCAGGCTCCCCGTCTACCACCGCAGCCTGACCGAGCTCCGCGACGCCAACGTCGCCACCGCCTCCTCGGAGCAGCTGGCGGCGATGGCGGGGGTCAACGCCGCCAAGGTCCGCAAGGATCTGTCGTACCTCGGCTCCTACGGAACCCGAGGGGTCGGCTACGACGTCCAGTACCTGCTGTTCCAGATGGACCGGGAGCTGGGTCGGGCCAGCGACCTGGGGGTCGTGATCGTCGGACTCGGCAACCTCGGACGGGCGCTGGCCAACTACGACGGCTTCGGCGAGAAGGGGTTCCCGGTCTCGGCCCTCGTGGACTCGGACCCGACCAAGGTGGGCACGGTCATCGCCGGCATCGAGGTCCGACACATCGACGATCTCGACCAGATCGTCCGCGATCTCGGCATCGCCATCGGCATCATCTCGACGCCGGCCAGCGCGGCCCAGGACGTGGCCGACCGACTGGTCGCCGCCGGGGTCGGGTCGATCCTCAACTTCGCGCCGTCGGTGATATCGGTGCCCGGCGACGCCTCGCTCCGCAAGGTCGATCTCGCGGTCGAGCTCCAGATCCTCGGCTTCTACCAACAGCGTCGCGACAGCCGCGCCGCGCTCGGGACCGAGCCGGAGTCGCCGCCAGAGGCCAGCGCCTCCGCCGGCGGCGGCTGACGTGCCGGTCGACGAGCCGCTGTACCCGGTGAACCTGCGGCTCGCCGGGCGGCGGTGCCTCGTCGTCGGCGGTGGCGCTGTCGCACTCGACAAGGCCAGGGGCCTGGTCGAGGCCGGTGCCGAGGTGACCGTGGTCGCCCCCGACGTCGTCGGCGCGATCATCGAGCTGGACGGTGTCACCGTCGCCCGTCGCCCCTATCGGCGTGGCGAGGTGAGCGGGTACCGCGTCGTGATCACCGCGACCGACGACCCCACGGTCAACCGAGCGGTGTTCGAGGACGGTGAGGCGGCCGGGGTCCTGGTCAACAGCGCCGACGACCCCGACAACTGCGCCTTCATCCTTCCGTCGCGGGTTCGGCGGGGACGGCTGCTCGTCACCATCGGGACCGGCGGCCACAGCCCCGCCCTGTCGAAGTGGCTGCGGCGTCGGCTGGAAGCCGAGCTCGGGCCCGAGTACGACGTGCTCACCGACATGCTCTCGGAGGCTCGGGAGGATCTCCGGCGTCAGGGTCGAAGCACCGAGGGCAGGGGTTGGCAGACCGCCCTCGATTCGGGAATGCTGGAGCTGATCCGCGATGGTCGGATCGCCGAGGCCAAGGAGCGGCTCACCACGTGTCTGTCGTCGTCGTAGGGGTCAACCACCGAACCGCACCGCTCGATCTGCTCGAGCGGGTGTCGGTGGCGCCGGCCCACCTCCAGAAGTGGCTGGCCGACGTGCAGTCTCGCGACCACGTGAGCGAGAGCGTGATCTTGTCGACCTGCAACCGAACCGAGATCTACGTGTACGCCGAGCGGTTCCACGGCGCCTTCGCCGACGTGCGCGACACCATGTGTCAGCTCGCTCACGTGCCGCCCGAGGATCTGGCCGACCACCTGTACGTGCACTACGACGAGCAGGCGGTCTCCCACCTGTTCGAGGTGACCTGCGGCCTCGACTCGGCGGTGCTCGGCGAGAACGAGATCCAGGGTCAGGTGAAGAGCGCCTGGGAGCATGCCCAGCTCGAGTCGGCCGTCGGCACCACCTTGAACGCCCTGTTCCGCCACGCGCTCGAGGTCGGCAAGCGGGCCCGTACCGAGACCGGGATCTCCCGCAACGTCACCTCGGTCTCGCGCGCCGCCGTGGCCATGGCGGTCCAGCGGCTCGCCGGCCTCGACGAGGCGCGGGTGATGGTCGCCGGCGCCGGTGACATGGGCGCCCGGATCGTCTCGGCCCTGGCCGCGGCGGCGCCGCACGAGCTGCGGGTGGCCAACCGCACATGGGAGCGGGCCGTCGAGCTCACCGAGAGGACCGCAGCCGATCCCGTGCGGTTCGCCGACCTCCCTGACCAGCTCGCGACCTGCGACCTGCTCATGACCTGCACCGGCGCCGACCGGTTCATCATCGACCGGTCCCAGATCGCCGCTGTCATGGCCCGACGACCCGATCTGCCGCTGTTGATCGTCGACATCGCAGTTCCCCGCGACGTCGACCCCGACGCGGCCGAGGTGCCCGGCATCACCCTGCTCGACATCGACGACGTGGCCGCGTTCGTCGACGCCGGTGTGGTCGAGCGCCAGCAGGAGGTCGTCGCCGTCCAGGACATCGTGCGCGACGAGGTGGCCCGCTACCTGACCCATCGGACGGCCCGTGAGGTCGCTCCCCTCGTCGCGGCCCTCCGCGCCCAGGCCGACCGCATCCGTGCTGCTGAGATCGAGCGCTTCGCCACTCGGGGCGACGACCTGGTCGCCGCCGACCTGGAGGCGGTCGATGCGCTGGTCCAGCGGGTGGTCGCCAAGCTGTTCCACGAGCCGACCGTGCGGCTGAAGGATGCGTCGGGGTCGGCGCGCGGCGACCGCCTCGCCGAGGCGATGCGCGACCTGTTCGACCTGTAGTGCCGCTCGGTGCCATCACGGTCCGGGTCGCCACCCGGGCCAGCCCGCTCGCTCGCTGGCAGGCCGACCACGTCATCGAGCTCCTCCGCGGGGTCGAGCCACGGGTCGAGCCGGTCATCGTCGCCGTCGACACGGCCGGTGACCGCCACCAGCACGTCCCGATCCACGCCATGGGCGGCAAGGGGGTCTTCGTGAAGGAGGTCCAGGCCGCGGTGCTCGACGGCCGGGCCGACATCGCCGTCCACTCGGCCAAGGACCTGCCTTCGTCGACCCTCGACGGCCTGGTCCTGGCCGCCGTTCCCGAACGGGGCGACCCCCGCGACGCGCTGGTCGGCTGTCGCCTCGCCGACCTCGCGCCCGGGGCGACGGTCGCCACCGGGTCGATCCGGCGGCGGGCTCAGCTCGCGGCGGCCCGGCCCGACCTGTGCTTCGCCGAGCTGCGGGGCAACATCGCCACGCGGCTCGCCAAGGCGTCGCAGTTCGACGCCATCGCGATGGCGG
>JBFJYB010000192.1:0-5462 GCA_041622835.1 Acidimicrobiales bacterium
CCCGGCGCCTACACGCCGTTCCACCTCGAGGAGGAGCTCGGCCTCGACAACTGCATCCACGGCGAGAAGGGGTGCACGTCGTGCACGCGGGCCTGCCCCAGGTTCCGGGCCTGGGAGCCCGAGGCCGACGTCCACCTGTTCGGGCGGGAGCGCAAGCCCGACGAGGCGTCGGGGATCTACAAGGACATCCTGTTGTGCCGGGCGTCGGACGACTTCGTCTACGAGGTCGGCCAGGACGGCGGGTTGGTGTCGGCCATCCTCATCTGGTGCCTGGAGAACGGCATCATCGACGGCGCGCTCACGTCGTACCTCGAAGGCGGGAACAACGAGGGTTGGAAGGCGATCCCCGGGGTGGCCACCAACCGCGACGAGGTGCTGCGGGGCGCCGGCAGCCGCTACACCTACTCGGCCAACACCCTGGGCTACCGCGAGGCCGCCGAGCGCGGGCTGTCGAGCCTGGCGCTGGTCGGCATGAGCTGCCAGACCTCGATCGGACCGATCATGTGGCACCGCAAGGTCGGCAAGGTCTCGAAGCCGATCAAGCTCAACATCGGCCTCCTGTGCTCGAAGAGCTTCGACGACTCGCTGTTCGACGAGCTCTTCTGGGTCAAGTACGGGCTGGCCAAGGAGAACATCGCCAAGATGAACATCAAGGGCGTGTTCCAGGTCTGGACCAAGGACGGCAAGTACCACGAGATCAACCTCAAGGAGTGCCACGCCTGGACCCGGGAGGGCTGCAACCACTGCCCCGACTTCGCCGCCGAGCATGCCGACATCTCCACCGGCGGCATCGGCGACGCCACCGACTGGACGCTCACGATCGTGCGGACCGAGCTCGGGCGTCAGATCATCATCAAGATGCTGGAGGAGGGTGTGATCGTGGCCCGGGCCGGCGACGAGGACCCCGGCGCCATCGCCCTCATGCACAAGCTCTCGGCCAAGAGCCGCGCCCGCTGGCCGCAGTGGGCCGCCCCGGAAGCCCGAGTCGGCCTCTGACGCCCCCAGCTCCCTTGATCTCCTGACAGATCCAGGGAGGTGGCGCGGTCAGCTGGCGGTCTGGCGTATGCAGTCGGCGACGATGGCCGACACCTGATCGTCGAACGGAGCGTTGATGTCGTCGCGCAGCTCCTCGTCGAAGCTCTCGAAGTCCTCGAAGGGGATCTGGTCGACGATGGCGTCGTAGCTGCATTGACAGACGGCCGCCACGTCGGTGGCCTGCTCGGCCCCGTTGGCCTCACAGGCCTCGATGAAGTTCTCCTGGGTGGTCGTGTCGTAGTCGTCGGGCTGGCCCGACGGGGTGCAGGCCGACACGACCAGCACCACCGCGACCACGAGCGCCCCCCACGAAGAACGCGAACGGCGCGACGCAGACGAGGATCGCGCTGCGGCGGCAGGATGGCCCATAGCCCGGCAGGCTATCGGCGCCGGCCGTTCATCCGGTGAGGGCGCGGGCGCGGGTGAAGACGTCGTCGAGCATCGTCTCGGTCAGGCGCCCGGTGAAGGTGTTCTGCTGGCTCACGTGGTAGCTGCAGAGCAGGGTCCGGTCGCCTGCGACGGCGACCTCGACGCCGTGCCCGAACTTCGGGCGAGGGCGGATACCCAGCTCGCGGGCGATGGCTGCATAGCCGATGCCGCCCAGCACGACGATCACCCTGACCCGGTCGAGCGCCTCGAGCTCGCGCTGCAGGAAGGGACGACAGGCCTGCCGCTCGTCGGCCGACGGCTGGTTCTGCGGGGGTGCGCACTTCACCGGCGCCGTTATCCAGGCGCCGTCGAGGCGCAGGCCGTCGTCGCGGCTGGCCGACCGGGCCTGGTTGGCGTAGCCGGCGCGGTGCAGGGCGCGATACAGCCAGTCGCCCGAGCGGTCGCCGGTGAACATCCGCCCCGTGCGGTTGGCGCCGTGGGCGGCCGGGGCCAGCCCGACCACGAGGAGGTGCGCATCGGGGTCGCCGAACCCCGGCACCGGCTTGCCCCAGTACTGCTCGTCGCGGAACGCGGCCCGCTTCTCGCGCGCCACCTGCTCCCGCCACTCGACGAGGCGGGGGCAGGCCCGACAAGCCACGACGTCCTGCTCGAGCACCGCCAACGGGTCCATCGTGGGACCGTACCGACCCGGTGGGCCGCTCGGTAGCCTGACCCCGCAATGGCTTCCCGCCGCACATCCCCCGTCTCGAAGCCGACCATGGTCCTCTTCGTCCGCCATGGCACCACGTCGACCACCGGCTCGATCCTGCCGGGGCGGGCCAAAGGGCTCCACCTCGCGGATTCGGGCCGCGAGCAGGCCGAAGCGGTGGCGAGGCGGCTCGCCGAGATCGACTCGATCGTCGCGGTGTACGCCTCGCCCATGGAGCGCACCCGGGAGACCGCCGAGCCCATCGCCAAGGCCGTCGGCACCCGGGTCCAGACCCACGACGGGCTGATCGAAGCCGACTTCGGTGCCTGGACGGGCCGCAAGCTGTCGCAGCTCCGGAACCTCAAGGCGTGGAAGACCGTGCAGAGCCATCCGAGCGGGTTCCGGTTCCCCGACGGCGAGTCGTTCAGCGAGATGCAGACCCGGATGGTCGGGACCGTCCGGGAGCTGTGCGACCGCCACCGTGGTCGCACGATCGTCGTCGTCTCGCACGCCGACACCATCAAGGCGGCGGTCGCCGACGCCCTCGGCACGCACCTCGACCTGTTCCAGCGGATCGTCATCTCGCCCTGCTCGATCAGCTCGGTCGTGTACGGGCCCGACGGGCCGGTCGTCCTCAACGTCAACTCGAGCGCCGGCGCGCTCACCCTGCAACCGTCATGACCGGCCAGTCGTTCGAGTTCGAGTCCGTCGAGCGCTTCACCACCGGCGCCATCGGACCGAAGGGCCAGCGGGTCTTCTATCTCCAGGCGATCGACGACGGGATCGTCGCCACGCTGCGACTCGAGAAGCAGCAGGTGCAGGCGTTGGCGGATCACCTCGGCGGGATGCTCGACGATCTGGCCCCCACCGAGCTGGCCGACCTGCCCGGCGACCTCGACCTGGTCGACCCGGTCGTCGCCGAATGGGTGGTCGCGGGCATCGGGGTCGCCTACGCCGAGGACCGCGACCGGCTCGTGATCTTCACCGAGGAGCTCGTTCCCGAGGACGACGACGACTACGTCGAGCCGGCCACGGCCCGGTTCCACCTGACCCGCGAGCAGGTGAGCGCGTTCATCGTCAGGGCTCGCGAGCTGGTCGCCGCCGGTCGCCCGCCGTGCCCGTACTGCGGGCGACCCCTCGACGGCGACGGCACCTGGTGTGCCTGTTCGAACTGATCGCGGCCCGTCCGATGACCCCGCTCGCATGGACCTAGAGAGCCCGTTCCGCCCGCGGGGCCCCCTCGACGAGGCCGACGCCATCGCCCAGCTGACCGACGGCGAGATCGACGTCATCGGCCTGATGCCGTGGAGCTCGAACCGCACGTTCCTCGTCGACGTCCACGGCGACCAGATCATCCAGGCCGTCTACAAGCCGGCGCGGGGCGAGCGTCCGCTGTGGGACTTCCCGCCGGGCCTGTACCGGCGTGAGGTCGCGACCTACGAGCTGTCCCATCAGCTCGGCTGGGACCTGGTGCCGCCCACGGTCCGACGAGAGGGGCCGCTCGGCGAGGGGTCCTTGCAGCTGTTCGTCACCGCCGACTTCGAGCAGCACTACTTCACGATCCTCGAGGAGCCCGCCCATCACCCGGCCCTCCAGCGGTTGTGCATCCTCGACATCATCGCCAACAGCACCGATCGCAAGGGCGGGCACTGCCTCCTCGATGCCGACGGCCACGTGTGGGCCATCGACAACGGGCTCACGTTCCACCACGACTTCAAGCTGCGCACGGTGATCTGGGACTGGGCCGACGAGCCGATCCCCACCGACATCCTGGACGACGTCGCGGCGTTGCTCGACGCCGGTCTGGCCGATGGCCTGGGGCAGCAGCTCGACCCCGTCGAGCGCGAGGCCGCCCTGACCCGAGCCCGGACAATCGTGCAGAGCGGCTCGTTCCCCGTCGACCCCAGCGGCCGCCGCTACCCCTGGCCCCTGGTCTGACGATGGCGGGTCAGGACCGCACGACCGAGCTGGTCCAGCAGGGTGACCTCGACGAGCTGGTCCGCCACGTCGATCGCCTGGCCGACGTCGGCGACTGGACCGACCTCGTCCACCTGCGGCTGGTCTGCCGGGCCGCAGCCGAGCGCGGCCTCCAGCTGTGGCCGGCCGCCGACCACGCCACCTACCGGCTCGCGCTCGAGGCCCCGGCCGAGCTGGCCGTCACCGGCTTCGACGAACTCGGTGCGCGCTTCGTCCCCGGGCCGTTGACCGAGGTGGTCGCCAGCGAGCACACCTGGGCCGAGCTGGCGCCTCACCTGCCGGCGGGAATCGTCCGCCGGACCGTGGCACACGAGCGCGCCCTGCGCGGCGACCAGCCCGACCTCCCCGACGATCCCGACGACCTGCCGCTGGCGCTGCAACCCTGGGAGCCCGACTACCCGCTGGCCGTCTACCGCGCCGACCGAGCGGAGTTCCCGTCACCGTCGATGCCGCCCCTCGAGCCGGTCACCTACGGCCCCGCGGCCGACCGACACCGCGACGCCGCGGTCGAGGGCGCCCTCCGGGCGACCGTCGAGGTCTGGGCCAGCCAGTCGAACGGCCGGGTCGAGACCGCGTCGGTGCGCGGCGACGCCCGGGCCGCGGTGGCGGCTCTCGGGGTGAGGGAGGGTCGTTGGGCGGCCGTGACCGGGGGCGAGGCGCTCTCCCACCTGGCATGGGCGGCGGCGAGCGGCGGAGCCCACGGCCGGCGCCGAGGCATGGCCGCCGGTCGCTCCGACGTCTGGTGGACGGCGGCCGCGGTCACCGGCTACGAGTGGCCGCCGCCATGGGACGGGCTGGGCGAGGCGGTCGCCGAGATGGGCTGGTATCTGTGGTCCGCCGGCGAGCCAGTCACCGGCTGGCGGCTGCAACTGGCGGTCGAGGATCCCCGGGAGGGCCTGGCGTTGGCGATCAGTGCCCACGATGCTGTGGCCTGACACCGATGCACAGTAGAGATGGCCGGCTCGGGTCGGCCGCGGAATCCTGGCTGGGACGCCGGTTCGATCCGACATCGAACGCCAGGGTGTGCTAACATTGTCCTGTTCGATCGTCCGCCTGGCTCTGCCAGGCGGTTTCGTCGTTTTCCCCCTCGTTTCGCCCAGTGCCTGCTTCTCCGACTGCGAGGGCCGCTGTGGCGTGCCCCAGCGGTTACGGATCCCGGGAGTCAGAAGGGGGCCCGCTCCACGCCGGTGCCTTCGCAGACCGGGCAGGGCTGGATCTTGCCGAAGTGGTGGACGGCGCCGACCCCGTCGCATTCACGGCACGGCTGGCCGGCGTCGTCGATACCCCGACGGGCCCGACCGGGAAGGCCGCGGCGACCGTGGACCCGGCCGGCCAGCCAGCGCACGCCGACCCAGCACATGGCGATCACCAG
>JBFJYB010000193.1:0-5447 GCA_041622835.1 Acidimicrobiales bacterium
ACCGGGATGCGGATGGTGCGGGCCTGGTCGGCGATGGCCCGGGTGATGGCCTGGCGGATCCACCAGGTGGCGTAGGTGGAGAACTTGAAGCCCTTGGTGTAGTCGAACTTCTCGACCGCCCGCATCAGGCCCAGGTTGCCCTCCTGGATCAGGTCGAGCAGCAGCATCCCCCGGCCGACGTAGCGCTTGGCGATCGAGACGACGAGCCGCAGGTTGGCTCGGGTGAGCTCGCGGTTGGCCTCCTCGCCGTCACGGGCGAGCCGGCTGAGCTCGCGCCGCTGGACACCGTCGAGTCGGACGCCAGCCTCGGCCGCCTCGTCGATCGTGGTCCGGGCGGCGAGGCCGGCCTCGATCCGCTTGGCCAGCGACACCTCCTGCGCCGCGCTGAGCAGCGGCACCCTTCCGATCTCGCGGAGGTACATCCGCACCGGGTCCGACGACGACGACGTGGACTCGGACTTCGACATCGAGGCTCGGAGCCGTCGCCTGATCCGACGCTCGGCGACGGTGCGGCGGCGGGCGGCTTCGGGGTCCTCGGCCTCGTCGTCGGTGGCGGTGCCGCCCTTGCCGGCGGCCGGGTCGAGGTGGGGATCCTCGAGGTCGGAGAGGTCGTCGTCGATGCTCTCGTCGAGGGTGATGCCGTTCTCGCGGAACACCGCCTGGACGGCTTCGATGGCCTCGGGAGTGAGCTCGATGTCGTGGAGGACCTTCATGACCTCGTCGAGATGGAGCTCGCCGGTCGACCGCCCGGTTGCCAACAGGTCGTCCTGCTGGAGCAGGGCAGTGATCTGCTGCTTGAGACTGGCTCCCCCCTCTGCGCTCGCAGAGTGCTGATCGCTCATGCCATCTCCCCTGCCCGCACCCCGAGCCAATCTAGCAAGCGCTCGGCGACGGCGAGCTTCCAGTACGACGCGCGCACCGCGTCGATGGCCAGCTTGAGCTGGGCGAGCTGTCGGGCGGCCGCGGGGTCGTCGGCGGTGGCCGGGTCGGTTTCGAGGTCTCGCAGCCGGCGCAGGGCGGCGTCGTGGAGCAGCCGGGCGACGACCGCGGCCGGCTCGTCGTCGGGCGGCTCCTCGACCAACAGCTGCTGGAGCAGGTCGGCGGCCTCACCCGCGGCTGCCTCGACGGCCTGGTGGTGGTTCTGGCTACCGAGCAGCGCTCGGAGCACCTCTCGGTGGAGCGGATCGGCGAAGAGGCGCTCGTCGACGTAGTCGGGCACCGTGTCGGGCAGGTGCACCGCGAGCCGCAGGACCCGCACCTCGGGGTCGTCGGCGAACCGTCGGGCTCTCGCGTCGCCCTCGCCGAGATCGACGGCGACCACCTTGCCCCGCTCGTTCGGGTCGCGACGCACGGTTCCCGTCCGCAGCCGGGCGACGTCGACCCGGCAGTAGTCGGCGATCTGCATGAGGTACTGGTCGCGCACCAGCGGGTTGGGGTGCTCGAGCACCAGCGCCGCGGCCCGCTCGGCGCCCCGGGCCCGGCCCTCGGGGGTGGCCAGGTTTGTGGTGTCGAGGACCCGGTCGACCCGGAAGCCGAGGAAGGGCTTGGCGCCGCTCACCGCCGCCTCGAGCCGCTCGGGGTCGGACCTGGCCAGGTCGGCCGGGTCGACGCCGTCGGGCAGGTCGGCCACCGCCACGTCGATCTCGTAGGTCTGCTCCCACTCGTAGAACCGCTCGGCCGCCGCCTGCCCGGCCGCGTCGGCGTCGAAGGCCAGCACGACCCGCTTCGAGAAGCGCCGCAGCAGCTTCACGTGGTCCTCGGTCAGCGCGGTGCCGCAGGTGGCGACGGCCCGGGGCAGCCCGGCGGCGGCGAACCCGATCACGTCGGTGTAGCCCTCGCACACGATGACCTCGTCGGCCCGCACCGCGTCGTCCTTGGCCAGGTGCAGCCCGTAGAGCAGCCGGCTCTTGTGGTAGATCGCCGAGTCCTGCGAGTTCTTGTACTTGGGCCCCTCGCCGCCGGGCAGGATCCGCCCGCCGAACCCGACCGCGGCGCCGTTGACGTCGTGGATCGGGAACATCACCCGGCCGCGGAAGGCGTCCTGCACCCGACCCCGGCGGTTGACGAACCCCAGGCCGCTCTGCGACAGGATCTCGGACGGCAGCTTCAGGGCGGTGGCGAGCTGGTCCCAGTCGTCGGGCGCCCAGCCGATCTGCCAGTGGCGCACCGTGTCACCGTCGAGCCCTCGGTCGCGCAGGTAGCCGCGCGCCGCGCCCGCGTCGGGGGCCGACACGAGGCGCTCGTGGTACCACTCGACGGCCCGGGCCACCGCGTCGAGCAGTGTCTTGCGCTTCCGCTGACCGGCGCCCTCGTCCTTGGTCGTGTAGGTGAGCTGGATGCCGACCCGGCCGGCGAGCCGCTCGACCGCGGCGGGGAAGTCGAGGTGCTCGATCTCGCGGAGGAACTCGATGGCGTCGCCGCCGCGACCGCAGCCGAAGCACTTGTAGAAGCCGGCCTCGCCGTTGACGTTGAACGACGGCGTCTTCTCGCTGTGGAACGGGCACAGCCCGGTCCAGTTCCGGCCGACCCGCTTGAGCTGGAGGTACTGGCTGACGAGCTGGACGAGGTCGGTGGCCTCGCGGACCCGCTCGATGTCGTCCTGCACGATGCCCACGGCCGCTCACCCGCCCCCGGACAGTTCCGACGCGGGCGGCGGGGGGCGGGTCATCCCTGCACCGTAGCAGTGGGCCCCGACGGCGAACGGACGGCTATCGGGCCTGGTCAGCCGGCCGAATCGAGGAGCGCCTGGGCCGCGGCGAGGCGGGCCACCGGGACCCGGAACGGCGAGCACGACACGTAGTCGAGGCCGGCGTCGACGAAGAAGGCGATCGAGGCCGGGTCGCCGCCGTGCTCACCGCACACGCCCACCTTGAGCTCGGGGCTGGCCGCCCGCCCGTTGTCGGTGGCCGAGGCGACGAGCTGGCCGACGCCGGCCACGTCGATCGACTCGAACGGGTCGCGCTCGAGCAGTCCCAGCTCGAGGTAGGGCCCGATCACCCGGGTGGCCACGTCGTCGCGGCTGAACCCGAACACCATCTGGGTGAGGTCGTTGGTGCCGAACGAGAAGAAGTCGGCGGTCAGCGCGATGTCGGCCGCGCACAGCGCAGCCCGGGGCGTCTCGATCATCGTGCCCACCGCGACGTCGAGGCTCCTCCCGCTGCGGGTCTCGGCCTGGTGGATCTCGTCGAGCACCCATCCGCGGACCAGCGCAAGCTCGGTGCCGGTGACGACCAGGGGGATCATGATCTCGACCTGGGGCCTGCCGCCCACCGCCAGCCGCTCGATGGCGGCGTCGAGCAGGGCGCGGACCTGCATCCGGTAGAGGCCGTCCTTCAGGATGCCGAGCCGGACCCCCCGGGTGCCGAGCATCGGGTTCTGCTCCGCCCAGCGGCGAGCAGCGTCGAACAGCGTGCGGTCGCCGTCGCTCAGCGAGCCGGTGGCCTCGGCGGCCACGAGGTGCTCGACGTCGGGGAGGAACTCGTGCAGCGGCGGGTCGAGCAGGCGGACGGTGACGGGCAGGCCGTCCATCGCCTCGAGGATGGACACGAAGTCCTCGAGCTGGGCGGCGTGCAGGGCATCGAGGGCAGCGGCCTCCTCGTCGGGACCCTCGGCAAGGATCATGTGCTGCACGAGGGGCAGCCGGTCGCCGAGGAACATGTGCTCGGTCCGGCACAGGCCGATGCCCTCGCATCCGAAGGTCCTGGCCCGGGTGGCGTCCTCACCGGTGTCGGCGTTGGCCCGGACCCCCACCCGGTCGCCTCGGATCTCGTCGGCCCAGGCCAGCAGCACCTCCAGCTCGGGCGGCACGTCCTCCTCGCTGACGTCGACCGAGCCCAGCAGCACCTCGCCGCTGCTGCCGTCGATGGTGATCACGTCGTCGGGCCCGAGGGTGCGGTCGCCGACCGACACCGACCGGTCGCCGAACCGCAACGCGTCGGCGCCGCACACCGCAGGGATCCCCCAGCCGCGTGCGACCACCGCGGCGTGGCTCGACAGGCCGCCCTTGGCGGTGAGCACCCCCTCGGCCAGCCGCATCCCGATCTCGTCGGCCGGCGTCGTCTCCTCGCACACCAGCACGACCTGCTCGCCCCGGTCGGTGGCGTCGAGCACCTCGTCGGAGCTGAAGCAGAGCTTCCCGACCGCAGCCCCCGGAGAGGCGCCGATCCCGACCGTCAGCACCGTGGCCCCACCGGCCTGGACCGCTCGATGCAGGGCCGCCTCCACGTCGGCCGGCCGCACCCTGGTCACTGCGGCGGCCCGGTCGATCGTGCCGGATCGCACCGCGTTCACCGCTTCGACGATGGCCGCCGCGCCGAACGAGTGCGAGCTCATGGCGCCCTCAGCCCAACCGTCCTGCGAGGTAGCCGTGGAGCTGGTCGAGCGAGACTCGGTCCTGGTCCATCGTGTCGCGCTCTCGCACCGTGACCGCCCGGTCGTCGAGCGAGTCGAAGTCGATGGTGACGCAGTACGGGGTGCCGATCTCGTCCTGGCGCCGGTAGCGGCGGCCGATCGCCTGGGTCTCGTCGTAGTCGCACTGCCAGTGCGGGGCCAGGGTCTCGAAGACCTCGTGGGCCAGGGGCCGCAGGGTGTCCTTCTTCGACAGCGGCAGCACCGCCACCTTGTAGGCCGCCAGGCGATGGTGCAGCCGCAGCACGGTCCTGGCCTCGCCGCGCACCTCGTCCTCGTCGTAGGCGGCGATGAGGAACGCCATCATCGACCGGGTCGCACCGGCCGCCGGCTCGATCACGTGGGGGACATAGCGGGTCTCGCTGGCCTGGTCGAAGTAGTCGAGCCGCTCGCCCGAGTGCTTGGCGTGCTGTTCCAGGTCGTAGTCGCCGCGGTTGGCCACGCCCTCGAGCTCGCCCCAGCCCCACGGGAAGCGGAACTCGACGTCGCTGGTGGCCGACGAGTAGTGGCTGAGCTCGTCGGCGCCGTGGGCGCGCATTCGCAGCATGTCGGCGGGGATGCCGAGGTCGACGTACCACTGGAAGCGCTCGCGGCACCAGTACTCGTACCACTCGTCGGCCTCGTCGGGCGGCACGAAGAACTCGAGCTCCATCTGCTCGAACTCGCGGGTGCGGAACACGAAGTTGCCCGGGGTGATCTCGTTCCGGAACGACTTGCCGATCTGGGCGATGCCGAACGGTGGGCTCTTGCGGGTCGAGTTCATCACGTTGGTGAAGTTGATGAACATGCCCTGGGCCGTCTCGGGCCGCAGGTAGACCTCGGCGCCCGCGCCGGCCACCGGGCCGGCCTGGGTCTCGAACATCAGGTTGAACTGGCGGGCCTCGGTGAAGGACTCGCGCGCCCCGCAGTTGGGGCACGCGTCGGGGTCGTCGTTCTCGGCGAGGCTGTCCTGGCGGAAGCGTTCGTTGCAGTTCTTGCAGTCGACGAGCGGGTCGCTGAAGTTGTCGAGGTGCCCCGACGCCTCCCACACCGCGGGCGGC
>JBFJYB010000194.1:0-5424 GCA_041622835.1 Acidimicrobiales bacterium
CCTGATCCGTTCGGGAGCGGCCCAGACCGGGAACGAGCCGGCCATCTGCTACTCGACCGCGATCGTCACCGACGAGGACGACCTCGAGTTCGTACGGCCCCACATGACCTACCGACTGGTCGACGCGCCGCCCGCAGTCAAGGAGCAGATCGGCATCAGCCCCGAACAGGTCGCCGCCATCGGCGGCGCGCTGGCCCACGGCCTCGACGCCGCCGCCGAGCACGTGCGTGACGAGTGGATCGAGCCGTTCGTGGTGATGGGCAGCCGCGAGCAATGCGCGTCCGAGCTCGTCGCGCTCATGGGCCGACACCGGATCGACGAGTTCCTGCTGCCGGTCTTCGACATGCCCGATGCCGCCGGCTACCTGGCTCGGGTCGCGGCGGTCCTGGGTCCGGGCGAACCGACGCCAGGTCCCACCGAGGCGTCGAGATGACCGGGTCTACGGCTCGGGGAACCGCCACCGGGTCGCGGTGCCCGGAAAGTCGGACTCGTCCCAGACCAGGACGGTCCGCGGCTTGAGGGAGTAGAAGCCGTAGGCGGCGGTGGCGTCGGGATCGCTTCTGTCGAGCTCGATGCGGAAGCCGTACTTGGCCTCGTAGTCGTCTACGAAGCTGTGTGGTAGCTCGCTGATCGGGATGCGCGACACTGCGCCGTCCACCACGACGACGTCGTCCCCGCTCTCGAGGTGCACCACGGCGTCAGGACGCTCCGCCAGGTTCACGCCCTTGCGCGACGACGGGTCGGTCGAGAACAGGAAGTGGTTGTTCACCCACAGACCCCACACCGGCATGGCGTGGGGCCGGTCGTCGTAGCGGACGGTGCACAGCCAGTAGTTGCGGGCTCGGGTCAACTGGACGGCGATGGTCTCCCACGGCGTGCGGCTCTCGGGTGTGGCCCCCGACATGCCGTACCCGTCGGGCATGTAGGGCGCCTCGGGAATCGGCGGCCCGGTCATTGCGGCGCCTCGGTGGGACCTGGCGTCGGTTCGTCCAGACCCAGGGCTGCGGCGACCCGACCCAGGTAGCCGGCGGCGTCGGGCATGTCGAACACCGGCAGCAGGAACTCCTCGATCTCGTGCTGGCCCATGAGCGCGACGAGCTCGGACGCGCATTGCTCGCGGCTGCCCATCACCACGAACGGCTCGATCCACTCGTCACGCACGTGCTCGGCGGCGGCGTCGAGGCCGTGGGCCAGCGCGCCACCGATGGCGGCGACCTGTTCGGGGCTGATGCCGATCTGCTCCTTGACTGCGGGCGGCGCGTCGACCAGCCGGTAGGTCATGTGCGGCCGTACGAACTCGAGGTCGTCCTCGTCGGTGACGATCGCGGTCGAGTAGCAGATGGCCGGCTCGTTCCCGGTCTGGGCCGCTCCCGAACGGATCAGGTCGACGTAGTCGCCCAGGCTCGCCTTGTGGATGAAGTCGAGCATCACCCCGTCGGCGGTCGCCCCGCCGAGCCGGAGCATCTTCGGCCCACGGCCGGCGAGCCAGATCTCGATGTCGGGCCGGGAGTAGGCGACCGATGCGTGCCGCAGCGACACGACCTCGCCGTCGAGGTCGACCCGGCCTCCGGCGAAGAGGGCCCGGCACGCCTCGATCGACTCCCGCACCGCGGCGAGCGGGCTCCGGCGTTCGAGGCCCAGAGGGTCGAGCGTGAGGCTGCCGCCGGCGCCGATGCCGAGGAAGGCCCGGCCGCCCGACAGCTCGTCGAGGGTCGCCACCGCCGCCGCGGTCTGCCCGGGATGGCGGGTGTAGGGGTTGGTGATGCCGGGCCCGATGCGTGTCCGTTCGGTGGCGAGGGCGATGGCGCTCATCGTGACGTACACGTCGCGGGTGGCGAGCCCCTCGTCGTAGACCCAGCACCGCCGGTAGCCGAGTCGTTCGGACTCGGTGGCCAGCTCGACGATGTCGGCTATCGGCGCCTCGGGGATCAGGTTCACCCCGGCCACGACGGTCGGCGCGGGGCTCACTGCCGGTCGCCGTTCGTGCGCACTGCGACCATCGGCACCGCCCCGTCGGCCAGGTGCCGGGCCAGCTCGTCGACGGCCGCCATCACCTCGGCGTCACCGGGATCGACCCGGTTGACCAGGACCGTGAAGCCGGCATCGGCCGGGACGTCCTTGCGGCCACCGTCGCGGTGGGCCAGGACGGTCGCGGCCCGGGCCGGCGTGAGGCGCTCGAACGGCGAGCACCCGGCCACGGCGGCCACCCGCATCGGGCGATGGCACTGGTCCCAGATGACGCGGCCCAGGGCGTCGGCACCGAGGACCGCGACGACCGACGTCGATCGCCGGGCGACCACCGGCTCGTGTGGTCCGGGGGCCTTGAACGGCCGGCGGCGGGAGCCGTCGGCTTCGACGATCACGTGGTCGGCGAGGTCGAACCACCGCTCCGCCCTGGCCCGGTCGACCCCGGTCGCCTTGGTCTCGCTGACCCCACCCCACACCAGGACCACCGAGCTGGCGTCGAGCGCCTCCACGACCTCGGCATCGCTCGGGTCGACGAGCACGGCCACGTCGGGGAGCCGGTCGACGCCCATCTTGGTGGTGGTCGTCATCACCGTCGTGCCCGCCAGCTGGCTCCCGAGCGCGAACAGCATGGTCGTCTTGCCGCCACCGCCGACCAAGGAGACCAGCTCGTGGGAGCCGAGCCCGAGGGCCGCCGCCACGTCGCCCACCTCGACCAGCTCAACCACGCGAGCCCAGCCACGCCAGCACCGCCTCGACGACGCCGCCGCCGACGGCCAGCGCCTTGTCGGAGATCTCGTGGCACGCCGACGGGTCGGCGCGGGGGTCGACGTCGCCGACCTTGCACCCGGCCGGCACGTCGGTGCCGTCGGCGATCAGTCCCCGCACCACGCCGCGGAAGGGAGCCACGACCTCGACGCCACCCACGTCGCCGAGGACGGTGCCCTCCTCGACCACGTCGCCGATGGCGTGATCCCAGCGAGCCCGTCCGGAGACCGTGCTCCGCAGGACCCGCGTCGCGCCCTCGCCTCCGATCTCGCCCGGCGTCCCGGTGTCGGGCTCGGCGTCGCCGTTCCAGATGACGCGGCCGAGGTGGTGGCCCCGGGCGGTCTCGACGACGGCGTGGCAGGTCGACCCGGCTTCGAACCCGGGGCCCAGCCCGACGACGAACGGCGCGTCGGCACGGGTGGTGTCGAGTGCGGTCTTGGCCAGCCGGGCGTCGACGACGATGCTGCGATCGAGATCGGGGAGCTGCGGAGTCACCAGGACCGGCACCGTGCCCGTCGCGGCGAGCGGCGGCACCTCGGTGGCGCGGTCGACCCGCCTCCCGACCAGCCCCTCCACCGAGACCTCGCCGTCGGCGACCGCGCTGGACAGGGCGACGGTCCTCCGCACCGTCAGCGGCCGCGGCAGCTCGACGACGGCCAGCGGGAACCCGGCGTGGTGGAGGCGCCAGGCGACACCGGTGCCCAGGTCGCCCCCGCCTCTGATCACGACGAGGTGCTCGGCGAAGAGCATCTCAGTCGGTGGGGGCGCGACGGAGCTGGACGATCTCGGCGAGGATCGAGAGGGCGATCTCGGCCGGGGTCTCGGCGTGGAGCTCGAGCCCGATCGGGGCGACGATCCTGGCCAGGTCGTCCTCGCTCACCCCGGCCTCGACCAGCCGGCGCCGAGTGGTCTCCCAGCGGCGCCGGCTGCCCATGACGCCGATCGACCGGGCCGGGGTCGCCACGAGGAGCGGCAGGATCTGGAGGTCGAGGTCGACGTTGCGGGTCACGACCACGACGTGGGTGTCGTCGGTGACCGGCGCCTGTTCGAGGGCGTCGGCCAGCGGCCCGCCGACCACGACGTCGGCGTCGGGTACGAGCTCGGGGGTGGCCAGCTCGGCACGGTCGTCGGTGGCGACGACGCGGTAGTCGAGCCAGTGGGCCAGCTCGGCCACGGCACGGCCGACGTGGCCGCAGCCGACGACGAAGATGGTGGGTGCGGGCATGTGGGGCTCCAGGTAGATCTGCATCTCGCCGCCGCACACGCCGGGGTCACCCGACGCGGGCTCGACGAGCTGGTACTCGAGGACTCGGGTGCGGCCGTCGGTGAGCGCGGCCACCGCTTCGTCGATGACCCGGGCCTCCATCTCGCCGCCCCCGACGGTCCCGGTCTGGCGGCCGTCGCGGTAGACGAGCATCTTGGTCCCGGCGTGGCGGGGGACCGACCGGCGGGTGTCGACGACCGTCGCCAGCGCCACCGCCTCCCCGGCCTCGATGGCCGACAGCAGCTCGCGCAGGATCAGCTCGCCCACAGCCGTTCCGCCTGCTCGTGGACGCGGGCACGCAGCTCGGCGAGGTCGGCGCCGAGCACCTCGCCGGCTCGCACCCGCCAGGTCCCGGCCACCATCACGTCGCGCACGTGACGATGGTTGCGCCACAGCACGATCTGGTCGAGCAGGTTGTGCTCGGTGACCGGCGTCGGCAGGTCGAGGTCGACCAGTTGCAGGTCGGCCGACCAGCCGTGCTCCAGCCGCCCCACCCGGCCGAGGTTGAGGGCGCGTGCGCCGCCCTCGGTGGCGAGGTGGACGACCTCGGCGGCGGGCATGACGCCGGGATCGAGCAGCCGGGCCTTGTGCACCAGGAACGCGCCCCGCATGACCTCGTAGAAGTCGTTGATGTAGCCGTCGGAGCCCAGCCCGACGGTCACGCCGGCCTCCAGCAGCTCCGGGATCGGTGCGATGCCTCCGCCGACCTCGCAGTTCGCCAGCGGCATGTGGACGACACGAACCTCGCGGTCGGCGATGACGTCGCGCTCGCGTGCCGAGACCTGCACGCACTGCGAGGCGAGCATCCGGGGCCCGGCCACGCCGATCATGTCGTACCACTCGAGGGTCGGCGCCCCGCGATGTTCGAGGCACCACTCGGCCTCGTGGACGCCCTCGTTGCAGTGGGCGTGGCACAGCACGTCGTACTCGTGGGCGAGGGCGAACGCCTGGTGGATGAGCTCGGGCGAGCAGGTGAACGTGGTGTGGTAGCACATCATCCCGTTCACCAGCCTGGGAAACGACCGCAGGTCGCCGTCGCAGTCCTCGATCAGCGCCACGTTCTCGGCCAGACCCGCCTGACCGTTCTCGGGGCTGACCCGCTCGGTGGCCTCGAAGCTGAGGATGCCCCGGATGCCGCGTCGCCTGACGACCTCCTTCTCGGCGAGCAGCACACCGGGCAGTGCGTTGGGCGCCTCGCAGATGTCGTAGAAGGTGGTGGTGCCCGACCGCAGCATCTCGGCGCACACCCAGTCGGTGGCGGCCATGATCATCTCGTGGTCGAGCGCGTTCTCGACCTTCGGCCACCAGTAGTCGCGCAGGAAGCTCCAGAACCCGGAGGGAGCCGACGCCACCGGGATGCCGTGGGCCAGCACCCCGTACAGGTGCACGTGGGCGTTCACGAAACCGGGCAGCAGCGCCTGTCCGGC
>JBFJYB010000195.1:0-5412 GCA_041622835.1 Acidimicrobiales bacterium
GCCCTCCGGTCCGACGCCGCGACCATCTTGACCATGAAGATCAACCTGGCTTCGATCTCGACCATCACCGACAGCCGCATGGGCCTGCTGCTGGCCGGCTTCAACGAGCGCGGCCACCTCGATGTCTGAGCTCGTTGACCGGCGGCGCGACCCCGCCGTAGGGTCGGCCCGTCGGTCCGGCCAGGCTGCAGAGGGGGTGCGGGCGTGACTTCCCGGAGACGGTCCAGATGAGCGCGGAGTCGACGCCGCGGGCGGACGTCCAGCGGCAGCTGGTGTGGTTCTTCGACGACGACGCGTTCGAGGAGACCGCGCGGCCCGGCTTCCGGCGCAGGATCATCGACGGCGACCAGCTCCAGCTGGTCTTCTGGCGCATCGCGGACGGCGCCGAGGGATCGTTCCTCCACAACCACGACCACAACGAGCAGCTCGGCGTCATCGTGCGCGGCAAGCTCGACTTTCGCATCGGGGGCCACGACGTCGAGGAGCGCAAGGTGCTCGGACCGGGGGACGTCTACCTCGCGCCGAAGTCGGTCTGGCACGGCGACAGCGTCTTCATCGGCGACGACGAGTACGGCGAGTGCTGGATCCTCGACGTCTTCGCGCCGCCCCGGGGCGATCTCCGCGGGGCCGATGGCTGACTGGCGCCTCGCCGTCGACATCGGCGGCACCTTCACCGACGTCGTCCTGCTCGACGGGGAGTCGGGCCGGGTCGTCGTCGACAAGACGCTCACGACCCCGTCGGCCCCGCTCGAGGGCGTCCGCACCGGGGTCACCCAGCTGCTCGCCAAGGCTGGGGTGGAGCCGGCCGCCATCACCGCACCCATCGTCCACGCCACGACCCTGATCACCAACGCCCTGATCGAGGGGAAGGTCGGCCGGGCCGCCCTCGTGACCACGGCCGGGTTCGGCGACACGCTGCTGATCCGCGACGAGCACCGCTACGACATGTACGACCTCCAGATCGAGTTCGCCGACCCGCCGATCCCGCGGGAGCGCACCTTCGAGCTCTCCGAGCGGACGTCGGCCGACGGCGCCGTCGTCGAGCCACCCACCGGTCTCGCCGCCCTGGTCGGCCAGATCGAGGCCGTCGACGCCGAGGCGGTGGCCGTCTGCCTGCTCAACAGCTACGTGAACCCGGCCAACGAACGGACCGTCGCCGAGCACCTGGCTCAGAGCCTGGGCGTGCCGGTGTGCATCTCGGCCGACGTCTCGCCGCAGATCCGCGAGTACCCGAGGATGATCACCACCGCCTGCAACGCGGCCACGATGCCGGTGATCGGCCCCTACCTCGACGAGCTCCAGAAGTGGCTGTCGGCCGAGGGGTTCGGTGGCTCGGTGCTGATGATGCTCTCCAACGGCGGCGTGGTGGCTGCCGACGACGCGGCGAGGGCGCCGATCCGCCTCGTCGAGTCGGGGCCGGCCGCGGGCGCGCTGGCCGGCTCGTGGTTCGCCCGGCGCCTCGGCGAGCGGCGCGTGCTGTGCTTCGACATGGGCGGCACGACCGCCAAGTCGTGCCTCATCGAGGACTTCGAGGCCGGGCTCACCAACACCTTCGAGGTGGCCAGGCGGTACCGGTTCAAGAAGGGATCGGGCTTCCCGGTCTCGGTGCCGTCGATCGACCTGGTCGAGATCGGGGCCGGCGGCGGCAGCCTGGCTCGGGTCGACGACCTGGGCCTGCTCAAGGTCGGTCCGGAGTCGGCCGGTGCCGACCCGGGGCCGGCGTCGTACGGGCGGGGCGGTGTCGAGCCGGCCGTCACCGACGCCGACGTGGCCATCGGGTTCCTCGATCCCGAGGTCTTCCTCGGGGGCGACATGCCGCTCGACGCGGCGGCCGCCGACACGGCGGTCACCGGGCTCGGGGCCGCGCTCGAGCTGTCGACCATCGACGCCGCTTCGGGCATCCACGAGGTCGTCAACCAGAACATGGCCGCCGCGGCCCGCATGCACGGTGTCGAGCAGGGCGTCGACCTCCGGGGCGTCTCGCTGATCGCGTTCGGCGGCGCCGGTCCGGTGCATGCCTGCGGGGTCGCCGAGCTGCTCGAGTCGGATCGGGTCATCTTCCCGGTCAACGCCAGCGTCCTGTCGGCGTTCGGCACGCTCGTCACCCCGGTGCGGATCGACCTGGCCCGCTCCATGCCACGCCTGCTCGGCGCAGTGGACCCCGGCGAGCGGGACGGCCTGCTCGACGAGCTCCGGGCCGAGGGGCGCCGGGTACTGGCCGGAGCCGGCGTGCAGCCCGACGCAGTGCGGTTCCGCTACGGCGTCGACGCCCGCTACGCCGGCCAGGGCAACGAGATCACCATCTGGCTCGGCGAGGGCGACGACTGGCCCGCCGACGCCGAGTCGGTCGTGACCCGGTTCGAGGAGGACTACCGGCGGATCTACGGACTCGCCATACCCGACGTCGCGGTCGAGATCGTCACCTGGCGGCTGTCGGCCTACGCCGACGTCGACACCGTCGAACCACAGGGGGTCACCGACCGCCAGCAGGGTCCGGCCGAGCCGTCCCATCGGCGCGACGTGGTCTTCGGCCGAGGTCACGAGCCGGTCTCGGTGCCCGTCTACCGACGAGACGGGCTCGGCGCCGGGGCGGCCTTCGACGGCCCGGCTATCGTTGAGGAGCGGGAGACCACCGCGGTCATCGGGCCCGGCTGGACCGCCGAGGTCGGCCCCGACGGCTCGATCGTCGCCACCCGGGTGGGCCGGACACCATGAGCGCCGGTGCGGGGACCGGGCATGCCGAAGGCGGCTCGGCGGATTATCGCCGAGCCAGGAAACACGAGTTCGACGCAGTCGAGCTCGAGATCCTCTGGCAGAGCCTGATCTCGACGGTGAACGAGCAGGCCAGGGCGCTGCAGCGGGCGGCGTTCAGCCCGATCGTGCGCGAGGCGGGCGATCTGGCCAACGCCGTGTTCGACCGGCGGGGTCGCATGGTCGCCCAGGCCGTGACCGGGACGCCCGGCCACATCAACTCCCTCGCCATGGGCGCGTCGCACGTGCTGGCCGAGTACCCGCCCGACTCGCTGGAGCCCGGCGACGTGCTGATCACCAACGACCCGTACAAGACGGCGGGGCAGTTGCTCGACGTCACCGTCCTGTGCCCGGTGTTCCGGGCCGGGCGGGTCATCGCCTTCTTCGGCTCGACGATCCACCACACCGACGTCGGCGGCTACGGGATCGGCGCCGGCGGGCGAGACGTCTTCGAGGAGGGCCTGTGGATCCCGATCTGCAAGCTGATGCGGGCCGGCGAGCGCAACGAGGACGTGTGGCGGTTCATCCTGTCGAACGTGCGCCAGCCCGACCACATGGCCGGCGACCTGCACGCCCAGATGGCTTCCGGCGAGGTGGGCGCCCAGCGGCTCCTCACCCTCTGCGACACCCATGGGCTCGACGACATCGAGGACCTGGCCGACGAGATCGTCGCCCGCTCCGAGGACGCCACCCGTGCCACGATCAGGGAGCTGCCGGCCGGCACCTACGACGCGTCGGCCGAGCTCGATCTGGCCGACGGCAGCCGGATCGACATCCGGTGCGCGGTGACCGTCGACCCCGAGGCGGGCGAGATCCTGGTCGACTACGCCGGGTCCTCGCCGGCGAGCCCGTGGGGGATCAACGTGGTGAAGAACTACACCCACGCCTACACCACCTTCACCGTCCGATCGGTGCTCAACCCCGAGATCCCCAACAACCACGGGAGCCTGGCGCCGATCCGGGTCGAGGCCCCCGAGGGCAGCATCGTGAACGCGGTGTCGCCCCAGCCGTGCACGGCTCGCCACGTGGTCGGCATGTTCCTGCCCAATGCCCTGCTGAAGGCGTTGGCCCAGCTCCGGCCCGACCAGGCCATGGCCGAGGGGTCGGGCGCAGTCTGGACGATGCAGGTCAACGGCAACCACGACGACGGCAGCCCGTTCATCACCGCGATGTTCACCTATGCCGGCGGGGTGGGCGCCCGGGCGACCAAGCCGGGACTGTCGGCGTGCTCCTATCCGACCGGTGTCGCGGCGGTGCCCGTCGAGGTGGTGGAGGCGTCGGCCCCGATCCGGTTCCGCCGCAAGGAGCTGCGCCCGGGATCGGGCGGGAACGGGGCCCAGATCGGGGGGCTCGGCCAGACCATCGAGTTCTCGGTGGCCACCTCTCGTTCCTGGCAGCTCAACGCGGTGACCAGCCGCCTGGCCGTGCCGCCCGAAGGGATCTTCGGCGGTGAGCCCGGCCAGCCCGGCCGCTTCCTCGTCAACGGCGAGGCGGTCGAGACCCAGTCGCGCATCACCCTCGACCCCGACGACGTGGTGCGCCTCGAGCTGCCCGGTGGCGGCGGCTACGGGCCCGCCGGCCGTACAGTCGTGGTGCAGAACCCCGACGCCGAGGGGGCCCGAAGCCGAGAGGGGATGACACCATGACGGTCCTGACCAACGAGCTGCTCGAGTCCCTCGCGGCTTCCGTCGAGCCGGTCGAGCGGGCCTACACCCTCCCGGCGACGATCTACACGTCGGAGGAGTTCCTCCGGTTCGAGCACGACGCCCTGTACTCCCACGAATGGCTGTGCGTCGGCCGGGCCGACCAGATCCCCGACCCCGGCGACTGGTTCACCGTCACCCTCGCCGACGAGCCGCTGATCGTGGTGCGCGACAAGCAGGGCGCCGTCAACTGCCTCTCGGCGGTCTGCCAGCACCGGGCCATGCAGGTCTGCGACGGGCGGGGCAACGACACCACGCTCAAGTGCCCCTACCACCACTGGAACTACGCGCTCGACGGCCGGCTGCTCGGGGCGCCGGCCATGGAGCGCACCGAGGGGTTCGACAAGGCCGACTACGGCTTGCCGTCGCTGCGGCTGGAGCTGTGGCAGGGGTTCGTCTTCGTGAACTTCGACGCCGACGCCGCGCCCCTGGCACCGACGCTCGGCCGCTACGAGCCCTTCCTGGCGAACTACGAGCTCGATGCCGTCGTCTGCCCCGGCACGTTCACCCTCGAGAACCTGCCGTGGAACTGGAAGGTGATGTTCGAGAACTTCAACGACGGCTACCACGCCAACCGGCTCCACCAGTTCGTCCAGGACTTCTGCCCGAGCTCGATGGCCGAGTTCCCGGTGCCGTGGGACGACGGCTCGAACGTGATCTTCCGCACCAACGGCTACACCGAGATGGACGGCGGCTTCAACGCCACCCACAAGGCGATCATGCCGATCTTCCCGAAGCTCACCGACGAGGAGCGGACCCGCTCGACGTTCGCCCTGATCCCGCCCACGCTGTGCTTCGGCACCGCTCCCGACCAGGCGTTCTTCTTCCTGGTGCGGCCGAAGACCGCCGAGACCATCGACGTCGAGATCGGCTACCTGTTCCACCCGACCGCGCTCGACGACCCGCTGTTCGACCTCAAGCTCCAGCTCTCCGACGCCGGCGTGCAGGTGTTCGTCCA
>JBFJYB010000196.1:0-5394 GCA_041622835.1 Acidimicrobiales bacterium
CGCCGTCGAGCAGCACGACGTCGGTGAAGGTGCCGCCGATGTCGACGGCGAGGCGCCAGTCAGCCATCGGCCCCGCTCAGGTCGGCCCGGGGCGGCGCGAAGACATCGAGGATCCAGCACTCGCCGTACTCGTCGTCGCCGATGAAGACGCTGTCGCCGTGCCAGACCGACTTCGGTGCGAGGTACACGTCGCCCGGTCCGAGCACGGTGCGCTCGGTCGTGTCCTCCTCACCGATGCGGAAGTCGAGCTGGCCGCGAATCACGATCCCCAGCTGCTCGTTGTCGGGGTGATGGTGTAGGAACGACCCGGTCGAGCCGCCGGCGATCCGCCAGAAGCAGAGCTGGAGGTGCTCACCGTCGACGATCCGCCGTCTGAAACCGGGACGGTCGGTCTCGACGAAGGCGTCGTCGTCGAAGAACCACACCAGCTGCCGCTCGATGCCGGGCCCACCCGTCGGCGCGACGATCATGCGAGCCGCACCTGCAAATGGGTGACGGCCAGCAGACAACACGCGACGCGGTCAAGGTTCACGCCGGCACCCCCTCGATGGCCCAGGCGGACGGATGGGGTGACCCTATGACCCGGCTGCGCGACAGGTCAACGCAGGCGGATTGCCAGGGGGCGGCCGCCTCGGCGGGGCAGAGCTCAGTCGGCGGCGAACGCCTCGACCATCTCCCGCAGCTCGGCGATCTCGGCTCGCAGTTGGTCGTTCTCGGCCTCGAGTGCCTGAATGGCCGCCAGCGCGACACCGTCGGCGTCGACGCTTGCGATGCCGGTCCTCGTGTCGCCGAGGCCGAACGCCGCGGCGAAGTCCTGGGCGGTCGGTCCGAGATGTCGTACACCTTCGGCGTCAGAGCGGAACGACCACTCCGCGATCGGCAACGCAGCGACCGCTTCCAGCACGGCTGCCGAGTCCACGGGGGTGAAGGCCGTCTTCAGGTTCACATCGCTGGTCTGGATGAAGTTCGTGGCCCGCACGGCGCCGCGCATCCTCAGGTCCCCGTTCGGATAGAACCGGGCCTCCACGCCGGGAGTACCGCGGCGGGAGATGACGAAGTGATCGTTGGCCGCCATCGCGACCGACCACGCGGCGCCGGTACCCGTGTTCTTGAACAGCTGCTGCGGGGCCACGTTCGACCTCAGGCGCAGCAGCACGAACGACGCACCCCCCGCCGCCGCGTTCTCGAGGCTCACGCCGTTGGTGGTGAGCTGGAGGATGCCATCCGGTGACCCCTGCTCCACGCGGATCTTCGCAGTGCCGGTGTCGCCGAAGAGGCCGAAGTTGTCCGAGCTCGAGAAGTTGCCCATGCTCCAGTCGAGGTTGGTCGTGTCGGCGAACCACAGCAACGGGATGCTGTCCTTCAGCTTCAGGACCGCGATCTGGCCGCCCGGCCCGCCGAAGCTCTCGCCGTTGTCACAGGCATTGATGTCGCTGGCGCAAACGCTGCCCTCCACAATCAGGTCGTCGGCGATCACCTGGTCGAGGGCGCCGCCGGCATCCCCGCTGCTCGGCGACTTCTCCTGGGCGGTTGCGCCGCCCACCGATCCCGCCACCAACGAAACGACCACTAGCACCAGCACAAGACGTCGTACCATCTTCGCCCCTTGGTGTCCTTGACGGGGCCACGGTGGTCCCGCGATGTCGCGACGCTACAGCCGTCTCTGCGGGCCGCTTCCGCGGCCCGAGCAACCATCAGGCGTCGAGATGGCCGAGCTCGTTGAACCCGGACAGCAGCAGGCCCATGCGGCTGTCGGTGATGGTGGATATCGAGGCCAGGTTGATCTTCATGGTCAAGATGGTGGCGGCATCGGACCGAAGGGCCCAGGCCACCGCCGACTTGATGGCGGTGGCGTGGCTCACCACGACCACGGTCTGACCGGCGTGGCGGTCGGCGATCTCGACGCACGCGCCGACCACCCGACGATGCATGGCGAGCAGCGACTCGCCGCCCGGCGGCTCGTAGCTGGGGTCGGCCAACCACGCTTCGCCGAGCTCGACGTAGACCTCGCGGATCTTGCGCTGGTCGTAGGCGCCGAAGTCGATCTCACGCCACCGGTCGTCGACCTCGGTCGGCAGGGTCCCCAGTCCCGCCGCTTCGACCGTCTGGAGCGTCCGGGCGAACGAGCTCGTGACGACCCGGTCGGGCTGGAAGCGGTGGCGCACCGCCTCGCCGGCCAGCTTGGCCTGCTGGACGCCGATCTCGTCGAGCGGCGAGTCGTACTGGCCCTGCAGGCGGGCCTCGGCGTTGTAGCGGGTGCGTCCGTGGCGCAGCAGCACGATCGTGGTCTGGGGTCCGTCCGGATCGATGCCCTCGACTCCGAAGCTGGCGATGTCCGAGCTGGCCGACCCGTCGCTGGCCATGTCGGTGATCGGCCCCGCCTGCACCCGTGGAGCACCGCTCACGTCGGCCACATCGGCTCCTAGGCCCCCAGCACCTGCCGGGTCCGCTCGACGTCCTTCTTGAGCTGCTCGACCAGCTCGTCGACCCCGGCGAAGCGGTGCTCGCTGCGGAGGAACTCGACGAACTCGACCCGTACCGACTCGCCGTAGAGGTCGCCGTCGAAGTCGAGCAGGTGGGCCTCGAGCAGCGAGTGCTCGGCGTGGAGATGGAACGTCGGGCGCCGTCCGATGTTGATGGCGCAGGGATGGCGGGAGCCGCTCTCGCGGGTGAACCACCCGGCGTAGACCCCGTCGGCCGGCCAGGCCAGGTTGGTGTTGACCGGGATGTTGGCCGTGGGGAAGCCGATGGTGCGGCCCCGCTTCTCCCCCTCGATCACCTCGCCGCGGATCTCGTAGTAGCGCCCGAGCATGGCGGCCGCCTCGGCGACCCGGCCGCCGGCGAGGGCTCGCCGGATCGCGGTGGACGAGACCGGCTCCGGGGCCGACTCGCTGCGACGCACCAGCTCGACGCCGGTGACGTCGAAGCCCAGGTCGAGACCGAGCTCCCGGAGCGTCTCGACGTTGCCGGCTCGGCCCTTCCCGAAGTGGAAGTCCTCACCCA
Source organism: Acidimicrobiales bacterium (assembly GCA_041622835.1). Lineage (GTDB taxonomy): Bacteria > Actinomycetota > Acidimicrobiia > Acidimicrobiales > JBFJYB01 > JBFJYB01. The sequence continues at coordinate 3,004 of JBFJYB010000196.1, forward strand.
CGACGACCACACGGGCGTTGAGCCCGTCGACGAACACCTCGTCGACGAAGTCCTCGCTGCTGGTCTGGGCCCGCTGCGTGTCGAACTCGACGAGGTACACGTAGTCGATCTCGGCCAACTCGAGCAGCTCGAGACGCTGCTCGAGGGTCGTGAGGAGCTTGGGCGCGTTCTCGGGTCGCAGCACCAGCGCCGGGTGCACGTCGAAGGTCACGATGGCGGTCGACAGCCCCTCGGCAGCGGCCCGCTCCTTCAGCAGCGCGATGAGCGTCTGGTGACCGGTGTGGATGCCGTCGTAGACGCCGATGCTGACGGCGGTCGAGACCCCGTCCTCGACTCGCGAACCGTCGGGGATCAGCTCCATCGTGCGAGGCTATCCGCCCACGCGAGCGGGGCCGGCACCGGAGTCACCCGACCAGGACGACCGCCGGCTTCACCGAGGTGCCGCGGTGCTCGACGTAGACCGCGAGGAGATCGCCGTCGGGCGCCAGGACCGCCCACGGGCCGGGCTCCTCGACACCGAGCCGCGCCGCGTCGAGCACCTTGCCGTGACCGACGTCGACCGCCAGATCGGGTCCCACGACGACCGACGACAGGTCGGCGAGGCCCTCGGCGGGCGGGAGGAGCTGAAGATCGTCGAGCGGCCGGGCGGCATCGAGGCCCAGTGAGCCGACCGACGTGCGCACCAGGTCACGGATGTGGGCCCCGCCTCCGAGCGCGACACCGATGTCGGCTCCGAGGGTGCGGATGTAGGTCCCCGAGGAGCATTCGACCTCGATCGTGAACGTCCCGGCGCCGAGGTCGACGTCGCCGACGTCGAGACGGTGGATCGTCACCGTTCGTGGTTCGCGTTCGACCTCCTGGCCCTCACGAGCCAGCTCGTGGAGCCGTCTGCCACCGACCTTCACGGCCGACACCATGGGTGGCACCTGCTCGATCTCGCCGACGAAGCCGGCGGCGATCTGCTCGACAGCTGCCACGGTCACGCCGGACATGTCGTGGCTCGCCGTCACCTCGCCCGACGCGTCGAGCGTCGACGTCTCCACCCCGAGCACGACCGTCGCCGTGTAGGTCTTGGGCAGCGCGGTGATGAACCGCAGGATGCGCGTCGCCCGTCCGACCCCGAGGACGAGCACACCGGTCGCGTCGGGGTCGAGGGTCCCGGCATGACCGACCTTCCGGGTGCCGAGCAGCTTCCTGGCCCGGGCGACGACGTCGTGGGAGGTCCAGCCCGCCTCCTTGGCCACGATCGCGATCCCGATCGGGCCGGCGTCGCTCACCCGTCCTCGACCTCGGGCCCCTCGTCGGCCAGACGGCGCAGCACCTCGTCGACGCGCTCACCGGCCCGGATTCCCTGGTCGGGGTGGAAGGCCAGCTCGGGGGTGCGACGGAGCCTGGCCTGGCTGCCGACGGCGCGGCGCAGACGCGATCGGTGCTCGGCCAGCGCGGCCAGGATCTCGTCGTCGTGCTCGTCGTCGAGTGACGAGAAGTAGACGTCGGCGACGTTGAGGTCGCGATCGACGTCGACGTCGGTCACGCCGACCATGTCGAGGCGCCGGTCCTCCAGCAGCTCGAGCTCTTCGGCCACGATCCGGCGGATCAGCTCGCCGACCCGCTCGGTGCGGTCGTAGTCCCGCCTCCCGGACTGGGGCCTCCTCGAGCGAGGCCGGCCGCGCCTGGCCATCAGTCGAGTGTCTCGATCGCGAGCAGGTGGCCGAGCCGATCGCGCTTGGTCTGGAGGTAGCCGAGGTTCTCGGGATTGGCCGTCACCTCGAGCGGCACCCGTTCGGTGACCACGACCCCGTAGACGCCGAGGCCGTCGGTCTTGGCCGGGTTGTTGGTGAGCAACCGGACGCGGCTCACGCCGAGATCGGAGAGCACGGCGGCGGCCACGGCATAGTCACGGCTGTCGGCCGGAAGGCCCTGGGCCAGGTTGGCTTCGACCGTGTCGAGGCCCTGGTCCTGGAGCTCGTAGGCGCGGATCTTGTGGGCCAAGCCGATGCCCCGGCCCTCGTGGCCCCGCAGGTAGATCAGCACGCCGCGACCCTCGGACGAGATCAGGTCGAGCGAGGCCGCGAGCTGGGTACCGCAGTCGCACCGCAGCGAGCCCAGCAGATCGCCGGTGAGGCACTCGGAGTGGACCCGCACGAGCGCCGGGGGTGCCGACCCGACGTCACCCCGCACACAGGCGAGGTGCTCGAGGCCGGCGTCGTCGCGGTAGGCGTGAGCCCAGAACTCGCCCCTGATGCTCGGCACGCGGGCGCTGGCGATGCGTGCGACGGTCTGGCCGTCCGATGGCGGGTACTCGGCACCGTCGGTCATCGCTCACCGCTCACTGCTCGACCTCCAACCAGGTCCGATCCGATCGTACGACCTCGATGTCGGCGCTGGACC
>JBFJYB010000197.1:0-5375 GCA_041622835.1 Acidimicrobiales bacterium
ACCCCCCCTGGTAGGTCCGCCGAGCGTAGTCCGGGTCAGGAATCCGGGCTCGCCACCGCCGGCTTGGAGCGCAGGTCGGAGCTGATCTTGCCGACCACGCCGTCGGGGTTGAGCACGGCGGTGAGGATCAACGTGAGCCCACCCACCAGCGTCGAGTACTTCCCGCCCTCCACGACCTTGTCGATCAACCCGACGACCAGGCCGCCAGGAGCAATGAGACCCGCCACGACGGCCCCGGCCACCGACGCGATGCCGCCGAGGTAGGCGAAGGCGACGAGGGTCAAGCTGACGAAGATCCCGAACGAGTCGGACGAGACCACGCCGCGGAGGTAGGCGAGCATGGCCCCGCCGAGGCCGGCGAGGAACGACGAGAGCCCGAAGGCCAAGAGCTTGGTCCTGGCGACGTCGACCCCGGCTGCAGCCGCGGCGCGCTCGTTGGCGCGCACCGCCAGGAAGCGCCGACCGGTGCTGGACCGGCGCAGGTTGACCACCATCAGGCAGGAGACGATCGTCATGGCCATGAGGAGCAGGCCGAACTCCCAGCGGTTGAAGTCGGTGCCGCGACTCGCGGCCAGGTCCAACCCGAACAAGCTGGGCTCGTCGACGCGCAGCGCGCCGGTCCCCCCGACGAAGCTGGGGTTCTTGAACACGAACGCCTCGATGGCGACGCCGGCGGCCAGCGTCACGACCGCCAGCTGCGCGCCGCGTATGCGCAGGGCCGGCACGCCGACCGCCACGCCCAGCACCGTCGCCGCCGCCGCTCCGAGCAGTGGGGCGATCGGGAATGGCACCGCGTTGGCAGCCAGCTTGGCCAGCACGAAGCCCGACATGCCGGCGAACACGGCCTGGGCCAGCGACACCTGGCCCACGTAGCCCGTGAGCACGACGATCGACAGTGCGATGATGGCGGCGGCCATCGTGTAGTAGAGGTTGAGCCGCAGACTCGACTCGAAGGTCGCGAGAAACACCAGCCCGACCGACGAGAGCGCCACGACCGTGGGGGTCACGTGCCGGGGCATGACCGCGAACGGCTGACGCTCGACGACGATGGCGCCGCGGCTCGGCAGCGCCCGCCCTCCGATGAACAGCACCGCGATGATCACCAGGAACGGCAGACCCTCGCGCACGCCGGTCTGGCCCCAGTCGGGGAACCAGCTCCAGCGCTGGATCTTGAGCAGCTCGGACTGGAACATCCCAAGCGCCAGGCCGGCCGCGGCGGTGATCAGGAAGCTCTGGAGCCGACCGACCAGCGCGACAGCCAGGGCCGGCACGACGAGCAGCGTGTAGGTGATGGGGGTCAGCCCCGAGATCGGCGCGGTGAGGATCCCGAAGACGGCGGCCACGAGCGAGGCGAGGACCCAGTTGCCCGCCGCCAGCAGCGACGGCGAGTAGCCGAGCAGGATGGCGCCCTTCTCGTGGGAGGCGGCGGCGCGCGTCGCCAGGCCGAACCGGGTGAGGCGGTAGAGGCCGGCCAGAGCCAACGCCACCACCGCGACGATCAGCACCAGCCACAGGCGGTCCTGGGGGATGCTCGTCCCGAGGACGTCGACGCTCTCGTTGGGCAGGATCGCCTGGACGCTCTCGTTCTGGGAGCCGAACCGAAGGACCACGACCGCCTGGATCGTGATCATGATGCCCACCGAGGCCACGACCTTGGCGAGCAGCGGAGCCGTCCGCAGCGGCCGGAACACGAGCACGTGCACCACCAGACCGAGCGCCGCCGCGGTGAGCAACGCCAGCGTCAAGGCCACCGGGAGCGACGTGCCGTCGGACGCCACGTTGACCCGGGCCGGCAGGCCGATCACGGGGAACACGTAGTCGCCGGTGTCGCGCAGCTCGTCGTAGACGTAGGTCGAGTACATCATCATCCCGCCGTGGGCGAAGTTGATGACGCCGGAGCCCTGGTAGGCGAGCACCAGGCCGAGGCCGGTGCCGGCGTAGACCGCACCGGCGCCCACGCCCAGCAGGAGGAACTGGAGGTAGACGTCCATCGTCGGCGACTAGGGGCGCCGGGGGCTCACGCGTGGTTGATGCAGTACGGCGTGGCCGGCATGGCCTCGAGCCGTGCCTCGCTGATGGGGTCACCGCACACCTCGCACAGGCCGTAGGTTCCCGCGTCGATCCTGGCGAGGGCGGCGTCGATCTGGCCGAGCTGCTGCTGCAACGACCCGGCCAGCGAGCGATTCTCGTCCTGCTCCGCAGCGACCTGGGCCCGATCGGCGAAGTCGGCGTCGAAGTCGAGGGAGACGTCGTGGCCCGGGGTCAGCTCCCTGATCTGTTGCACGAGCTGCTCGCGCGCCTCGGTGAGCGCGTGCCGCGGGCCATCGGGTGAAGGGCTCACGGTGCGAACAGTAGTTGGCGGGACCACGTCCGTGCCGTTCCTCGCGAGCACCGACGCCACCTAGGCTCGGGCGCTGGCCGACGAAGATGGGGGAACAGGCGATGGGGGAACAGGCGATGGGGGAGGCGATGGGGGAGGCACCGTGAGCGAGCCGGTGGAGCTGGCCCCGGTCCGCGAGGGCGAGAACCTCGACTGGTCCGCGATCGAGGCCTACCTCCGCGAGCACCTGGCCCACCCCTCGGTCGGCGACCTCGAGCTGGGCGAGCCGTTCGAGGTCCAGCAGTTCCCCCACGGCTCGGCCAACCTCACGTACTGCCTACGCTTCGGTGCAACCGAGCTGGTGCTCCGGCGCCCACCCTTCGGCACCCTCGCGCCCGGCGCCCACGACATGAAGCGGGAGTTCCGGGTGCTGTCGCGGCTGTGGAAGCACTTCGACAAGGCGCCCCGCGCCTACCTGCTCTGCGACGACCATCGGGTGGGTGGCGCCGACTTCTTCGTGATGGAGCGTCGACGCGGCGTCGTCGTGCGCACCGAGATCCCGGCATCCATGCGCCACCACGCCCAGGTGGGCCGGCGGATCGGCCTGGCCCTGGTCGACGCCATGGCCGAGCTGCACCGGCTGGACCCCGCCGCCTGCGATCTGGCCGATCTGGGTCGGCCCGACGGGTTCGTCACCCGGCAGGTCGCGGGCTGGCGGACCCGCTGGGACCTCGTCGCCGACCCGGCCCACGACGCGGCGATGGTCGGGCTGCACGGTCGGCTCGAAGCTGCGCAGCCCGAGAGCCAGCACGCCTCGATCGTCCACAACGACCTCAAGCTCGACAACGTCATGTTCGACCCCGACGACCCCGACCGCGTGAGGAGCTTCTTCGACTGGGACATGACCACCCTCGGCGATCCCCTCGTCGACCTGGGCACGCTGCTCAACTACTGGCCCGACGCCGGCGACGGGGTGGCTTCGGCCGCCGTCGCCGGCACCGAGACCTTCGGGCTCCCGACGCGCGCCGAGCTGGTGGAGCGCTACGCGGCCCGCACCGGCTTCGACGTCTCCCCCGTCCCCTGGTACGAGGCGTTCGCGGGCTGGAAGACCGCGACGGTCGTGCAGCAGCTCTACAACCGCTGGGCCGAGGGCGACAGCACCGACGACCGCATGGCGGTCATCGCCGCCGCCATCCCCGAGCGCATCGCGACCGTCGACCGGCTGCTCCGCCGCATCGGGGCGTGAACGAGCCGAGGCGGGGGCGCGCCGACGGGGCGGCGTGGACCTGTCCGGCCTGCGATCGCCGGTTCGGGCGGCGCAACCAGTCCCACGAGTGCCGCCCCGGCACGACCCTCGACGCCTGGTTCGCCGACCGGCCGCCCGAGCACCGCCGGATCTGCGACCTGATCGTCGACCACCTGTGGGAGCTGGGCCCCATCGACGTCGACCCGGTCGACGTGGGCGTGCTCATCAAGAGATCCCGCACGTTCGTCGAGCTGCGCCCCCGCCGTGGCCACCTCGCGTTGTCGTTCATGCTGTCGCGCCGGGTCGAGGACCCCCGCATCTTCAAGCGGCTCAGCCCGTCGGCCACCCGGCACGCGCACTTCGTCGAGCTGGCCGAGCCGTCCGACGTCGACGACCAGCTGCGCGAGTGGCTGACCGAGGCCTACGCCGACTCGCCCGCGTAGCTCACCAGGTGTCGACCAGAGGTCGCTTCTTTCCCGTTCGAGGTGGCGGCGGCGGTGCGGCCCGCAGCCCGGCGAGGATCCAGTCACGGGTCTCGGCCGGGTCGATGACGCCGTCGATCTCGAAGTGGGCGGCCATGCTGACCGCTTTGCCCACCTCGTACATGCGAGCCACCCGCTCCTCGAAGGCCGCCATCCGCTCGTCGGGGTCCTCGATGGCGGCCAGCTCGTTGCGGTAGCCCAGCTTCACCGCTCCCTCCAGGCCCATGCCGCCGAACTCCCCCGACGGCCACGACACCGCGAACAGGCCGGACCGGAACACCGCCCCCGCCATGGCCTGGGCTCCGAGCCCGTAGGCCTTGCGCAGCACGATCGTGGCATGGGGCACGGTCATGCTCGCCGCAGTGACGAACATCCGCGCCGCGTGCCTGACCAGCGCGGTCTTCTCGACCTCGGGGCCGACCATGATCCCCGGCGTGTCGCAGAGGAAGATCACCGGCAGGTCGAAGGCGTCGCAGAGCTGCATGAAGCGAGCCGCCTTGTCGGCCCCGTCGGAGTCGATGGCGCCGGCCAAGTGGACGGGGTTGTTGGCCACCACGCCGACGGGACGACCCTCGACGCGGGCCAGCGCGGTGATCATCCCCGGACCGAACGCGCGCCGCAGCTCGAGCACCGAGCCGGCGTCGAACAGCGTCTCGATCACCTCCCGGACGTCGTAGACCCGGAGCCGGTTCTCGGGCACGAGATGGCGGAGGCGCCGTTGGTCGGCCACCTCGCCGGCCGGTAGCTCGCCCTGGAAGTACGCCAGGTACCGCTTGGCGACCGCGACCGCCTCGGCCTCGTCGTCGACCGGCAGGTCGACGACGCCGGTGGGGACCTGCACGTCCATCGGTCCGACCGCGGTCGGGTGGAACACGCCGAGCCCGCCCCCTTCGATCATGGCCGGCCCGCCCATGCCGATGTTGGAGCCCGCAGTCGCGATGACCACGTCGCAGCAGCCGAGGAGCGCGGCGTTGCCGGCGAAGCAGTACCCGGTGGTGATGCCGACCAGCGGCACCAGCCCGCTGAGCCGTGCGAAGTACCGGAAGGCGGGGCCATCGAGCCCGGCCACGCCCACCCCGTCGGTGTCGCCGGGGCGCCCGCCGCCGCCCTCGGCGAACAGCACCACCGGCGTGCGCAGGTCCTCGGCCAGCGAGAACAGCCGGTCCTTCTTGCGGTGGTTGTTGTGGCCCTGGGTGCCGGCGAGGACCGTGTAGTCGTACGACAGCACCACGCACTGGCTGCGATCGGGACCGAACAGCTCGCCGTTCACCGCCCCGATCCCGCCGACCAACCCGTCGGCCGGCGTCCGGCGGCGCAGCTCGTCCTC